>JBAXCT010000013.1:0-18408 GCA_037141375.1 Chthoniobacterales bacterium
GCTGCAGCGAGGTCTGTCGGCAGGGCGAATGATCGTCCGGCAATCGCGCGGGAGATCCGTTCGGCGTGGGGTTCGTCGGCATGATCATCAAGGATCGATCTGAGTGCTTCAGCCGAGACTTTTTCCAGCCACCCAGCGGCGGAGAGCCCGCGCGATGGGTTCATCCGCATATCAAGCGGGCCGGCGGCTTTGGTGGAGAACCCGCGCGCGGGATTGTCCAACTGCATCGAAGACACGCCGAGGTCAGCCAGAATCATATCAGCACCGCTTCGTCCAAGAGTTGCCAGTGCGGCGGGTAGACCTGCGAAATTGGATCTTCTGAGCGTGAGTACGCTGGGCGCAAATCCCTCCGCGCACAAGCGCTGTTCGGTGCCCGCGAGTTCCAGCGGATCGATATCGAGTGCGAGGAGATGTCCGTCGGGAGCGATCCGTTCCAAGAGGGCGCGGCTATGACCGCCATGGCCGAGGGTGCAGTCGATTGCGAATTCGCCGCGAACGGGACGCAAGACATCAAGAATCTCGCCCACCATGATGGGCACGTGCGAACCCGCGGGCGTTTTGCCGGAGGCGAGGACTTTGGCCACCGTGTCGGGATGGCGGGCCGGGTCGAGTTCCTTGTATTTGTGGGCGAAATGGCGCGGGTTTTTGCCGGGATAGCGTGGTCGGCGCCGGTGGCCTAACGCGGCTTCGTCCATGCTCAGACGGCGACCGTCAGGTTCCCCGACAGCCTGTCCCATTCGCTGTTGGCTTTTTCCAGTTCGTCGGTGAGGTCGGCCAGCTCGCGATGCAAGGGGAAGGCGGAAGAATCGTTGGGCGAAGACTCGAGGATGGAGGCCAGTTCGCGTTGGCGAGTCTCCAGCGAGACGATGCGATCCTCAAGTTCCTTGTGGCGGGATTCGGCCTGGCGCCGTACTGCTGCCGCGGCCTTGCGCGCCTCGGCTTCGGCGCGGCGCTGTTGTTTGATTTCCTTGAGGCCTAGCTTTGGTTTGTCGGCCGCAGGCTTGGGTTTTTCAACCGGACGGTGGTTCCCCAGATTCGCGACCAGGGCACGGCGGTCGCAGGTCGCGCCGGATTTCTCCAGATAGTAATCGTAATCGCCAGCATACGCCGTGAGGCGGCCGGCGTTGATGTGCAGCACCGTCTTGGCCAGCGAACGGATGAAGTGCACATCGTGGCTGACGAAAAGCAGCGTCCCCTCATAAGGCGCGAGCGCTCCGACCAGCGCGTTGATGCTGGCCATGTCGAGGTGGGTCGTTGGTTCGTCGAGCAGAAGCAGGTTGGGCGGCCGGAGAAGGAGTTTTACCAAGGCAAGACGGCTTTTTTCCCCGCCGCTGAGCACGCCGACGTTTTTGAAGACAGCCTCCCCGCTGAAAAGGAATGAACCGAGCACGGTGCGCACCGCCTGCTCGCTGACGCCCGGTGCGCCGTCCATCGCCTCCTCCAGCACGGTGCGGGTGATGTCGAGCGAGTCCGTGCGATGCTGGGCGAAGTAGCCCACGCTCACATTGTGGCCTTCGGTGCGTGCGCCGGCTTCGAGCGGCAGCATGCCAGCGAGAATTTTGAGCAGGGTCGATTTGCCCGCGCCATTGGGTCCGACCAAGACGGTGCGCTGTCCGCGCTCGACGGTGAGGTTCAGGTCTTCGTAGACCACATGCTCGCCGTAGGCCTGCCGCACATTGGCGAGGACCATGGTGCGTTGACCGCCGCGCGGTGGTTGGGGGAAGCGGAATTTGACCGTAGCCTCGGCGTTGTCCGGCGGCGCGAGGCGCTCGATCTTGGCCAGGCGCTTGATACGCTCCTGGGCTTGCGCGGCCTTGCTCGCCTTGGCCCGGAAGCGGTTGATGAAATCCTCGAGGTGGGCGATCTCGCGCTGCTGATTTTTGTAGGCGGCGAGATATTGTTCGTCGCGGGCTTTCTTCTCCACGAGATAGCTGTCGTAGTTGCCATTGTAGCGGTGCAGGCGCTGGCGGGAAATTTCCACGATGCCGTCGCAGATCGTGTTGAGAAATGAGCGGTCGTGCGAGATGACGAGGAGCGCCCCTGCATATCCGGCGAGGTTACTTTGGAACCAACCCAACGTCTCGAGGTCGAGATGGTTGGTCGGTTCGTCGAGCATGAGCAGGTCGGGTTCCATGACAAGCAGGCGCGCCAGATGGGCGCGCATGATCCATCCGCCGCTCATGGTTCGTGCCGGACGGTCGAAATCGGTTTCGCGGAAAGCGAGCCCGGCTAGGATGCTCTTCGCTCGCGCGGCGAGGTTGTAGCCATCCAGTTCGATGAAGGTTGACGCCGCTTCATGATGTTCCGCCGAATGCTCGTCCGGGAACGCGCGCATCTTCGCATAAGCGGCGGCCATGGCCGGGGAGACACTCGTCGCCAATTGCAGGACGGTCTCCTCGCCGGAGGGGGCGCTTTCCTGCGGGAGAAAGCCGACTGTCCTCCCGCGCTGGAGGCTCACCGAGCCCTCGTCGGGCTGGTTGTCGCCGAGAATGAGGGAGAAGAGCGTGGACTTGCCCGCGCCGTTCGACCCGATCAGTCCGATGCGGTCGCCGGTGTTGATCTGCAGTGACGCGTCTTCAAAAAGAGTGCGTCCGCCGTAGGATTTGCCGACTTGGGAAACGGTGAGCATGCGAGTAAACGGACCAACGTAGAGGGAAATGCCAGCCGGCACAAGGTCCGGCCGGAGTGAGGTTTGTCCCCCATTGGGACGAAACCGGGACTCAAGCACTCGAAGCTGGTGGCGCAATCGCCGGTTTGGGTTAAAGTGGCGCCATGCGTTGGCTAGCCTTGGTTGTCGCCTCCATGTTGGTTGCGCCTGCGGTGCAGGCGCAGAGCTACGTCGCGGAATATCCGTCGGGCCGCAGACTATACCAGTATCAAGAGAGTTTTCTTTGCAGCCATCCTTCGGGGCAGAGGCTCGACAAATGGGACGGCGAATACATCACCCGTCATCCTTCCGGCGAACGGCTTTACCACTTCGAGGCCAGTTATCTTATGCAATATCCCTCTGGCCAGCGGCTCTACAAGTGGGATGGTGAATACATCTGCCGTCATCCCTCCGGCGAGCGCTTGTTCCGCTACGATGGCCAGTATCTGATGCGCTATCCATCCGGCGAACGGCTCTGGCAAACCGATGGAATCCTGCCGGTCGCAATAGTCATCGGTCTGGCGACCGGACTTCTCTAGTCCGGAAAGAGTGTTGAGAGTTTATGGTTGATGGTTGAGAGGTTTTTCAAGCCAACGACTTGTCGATCCGCGCGCAGGCACCCCAAGAGTGAGGCGGGCCGATGCCATAAATCGCCCATGCCCAGCTCCTCAACGCTCATCACTCAACTTTCAACATTCAAATCGGTTTTAGGTTTAGTCTTGGTCAGGGAGCAATGTTGCGCTCGACCGATGCTGGTATGGGCAAGCGCGGAACATACCCGGCAGATTGGAGGACTCGCTGCCCCTCGCGGGAGAGGACAAAGCGGGTGAAGCTCCGCGCCGCTTTGGTTTCGCGGCGGGCGATGGTGTAAAAATAGAGCGTGCTCGCGTAGGGATAGACCGCTTCGTAAATTGCAGCGCTGTTGGCGGGTTGGCCGTTGATCAGCAATGCGCGCGCGCCCGGAGGCAGTGGCCCCATGTCGGCGTAGCCGATGGCATCCGCGTTGCCAGCCACGCCCGCGACGATCGAAGCGTAATTGGGGAGAGCCTTGGCTGAAGCCGCGTAATCTTCACCCCGCATGGCGAGGTCCTGGAATCCAGCGCGCGCTCCGGTGGTGCGGTCGAGGACGAACGGGCGGATGCGCCGATCGGGTCCGCCAACCTGCTTCCAGTTGGTGATCCGGCCACTGAAAATACCTCGGACCTGCGCCGGTTTCAGGTTGGTGAGCGGATTCTGTTCATTCACCACCACGGCCACTCCATAGCTGCCAATCGACTGCGAGCGCAGGCGATAACCGGCGGCTTTCGCCGCTGCGATCTCCTGTTCGTTGGCCGGGCGCGACATCGGCGCGATGTCTGTGCGCCCGGCGATGAGCGCGGCGAGGCCGGGACCCGAACCGGGGCGTTTGAGGGTCACATCGATGCCGGGATTGGTTTTTTCAAACGCGCCAACCAGACGGGGGCCGAGTTTTTCCCCGAACGTGTTTGAGCCCTCGATACGCAGGGCGTTTGGCTGCGCCACGGCGCTGGCGAGCGAGAGGAGCAGGAGGAGGAGGGGGTGCGGATGGAGTTTCATGAGGATGGTTTGTCCGCTGCCTGCATGCGGTTGTGTTTGCGCATGACGAGCAGCATGGAAATTCCTCCGAGCACGCCGAATCCCGCCATGATGACATACCAAAAGAGCCAGCCGTATTCCGCCTTGGTTGCGTCGAGCACGCGTCCGGTGATGAAAAGCGAGAGGGCGGCGCCGTAGTATTGGAAGGAATCAATGACACCGGCGGCGAAGCCGGACATTTTCTTGCCACCGATATCCATCGGCGCAGCGCCACCGACAATCGAGTGGGTCGAGTTGGCTGTGAGGGAAATGACAATGAGGATCGCGCAGCCGGTGAGGATGCCGGCCGGGGTCGGTCCGACCAGACCCTTGGTCAGCAGGAAGGCGGCGAAACTGATCACAGAGGCCTCCAGAAAATACAGGCACATGGCGACGGGGGAGCGGTGGCCGCTGCAAAATTTGTCGGAGAACCATCCCGAGGCGAGCGAACCGGCTACCGCGGCCATCGGCATGGCGGCAAGTGTCCAGGCAACGGTGGCGGGAATGTTTGCCTTCATGTTCATGCCCAGCTGCTCCTGAAAGTAGAGGATGGACAGCTGGTCAGAGCTGGTGCGGACCGCTCCGGTGCACGCATAGGCGCAGGCGTAGAACCAGATGAGCGGATGGGTGAAGATGGTCCGGAAAGATTCCTTGATCGAAACGGTCACACCGGCCGAATTGTCGATCTCGTCAACGATCACCCCTGGAAAGCCGGCCTCCTCGGGCGTGGCTTTCGCGGCGAGGGTCATGAAGATCGCGGCGACAAAGGATGCGGCGGGTGGGATGATAAAAAGCCAGCGCCACTGTCCCGGGGCGACGACGAGGATGCCGATCGAGATGCCGTTGAGGATGACGGATGACAGCTTCGAGCTGGCGACCTGCCCGAGTTGGACCATGAAGCCGAAGATGCCGGAGAACGTCCCGCGCTCGTTGCGGCGGAACCACGCAGCGTTGATTTTGATCATGCCCGGTGCGCCGAACGACTGGAACCACCCGTTGACCAGCCAGACCACGGAGATTGCGATAAAAGCCGGGTCGACAACAGCGGAGCGAAAAACAAACTTGGCTGCTCCGGCCAAGGCGCCTCCGATGACGAGCAGCGGGAGCACGCCCATGAGAAGGTTCACAACGATCGTGCCTAAGGCGCCGATCTGCATCGATCGCTTCCCGCCGATGCGGTCGGTGAGGAGGCCATTGACCAGCTGGCCGGTGCCGTAGGTCAGCGACCAGATGGCCAGCATGTCGGCGATCTGCGTCGTGGTGAATCCAAACTCCTCCTGCATGCCGGGCGTGGCGAAGCGGAAGTTGTAGCGGCACATGTAGTAGGCCGCATACATGAGCCCGAGGGAACTCCAGTTCAGGCCGCGGCGTGCACGGAAACCTGGTGGGTAGGGGGCGTTGTCCATGGGAAACGAGACGGGCAAGACTTGTCAGCCGGGAGTAGAGGGTCAACCCCGAAGATGGGACGAAGGAAGTATCACGCCGTGCGGCATGATTTTGTCCACAGGGTCTCGCCGAACACGGCTTTAGCCTCGGTCGCGAGCTGGTCTGTCCCGCGCGGATCGCGAAGGATGGCGAAGAGGCACGAGCCGGAACCGGTCATGGACGCGGCGGCGACGAGCGAATGTTCGAGAAGCCATTGCTTCATCGCCGGGAGGAGGACGTACTTGGCGAAAACTGCACGCTCCAGATCATTGAAGATCTCCAGTCCTTCGTGGAGTTGCGGCGCGGTCCAGCTTGGGGGACAAAATTGCTTTCCTGCATACGCTTGGTAAGCCCATGCGGTGGGCACAGGAAACGGCGGTTTGAGCAGCAGCAGATCGAGCGGGGCGTCGAGCGGGCGTGGTTCGATGATCTCGCCGCGCCCGCGAGCGATCGCCGCCTGCCCGCGGATGAAGAAAGGAACATCCGAGCCCAGCTTTGCGCCGAGTGTCTCGAGTGCTGTTGCGTCGAGCGGATGTCCGGATTGATCGGCGAGTGCCTTGAGCACGGCGGCGGCATCGCTGCTGCCGCCCCCGAGGCCCGCGCCGTGGGGGATGCGCTTGTGCAACTCAATGGACGCGCCGCCAACATGGTTGGTGGCGCGCAGAAAAAGTTCGGCCGCGCGCCATGCCAGGTTGTCCGATCCGGCATCAAGCTCGGGGTCGCTGCAGGTGAGCCGAATACCGGGTGTGGCGGTGAGTTCCACCCGCAGCTCGTCGGCCAGGGTGAGCGGCACCATCCAGCTCTCGATACCGTGATAACCGGTCGCTTCGTTTTTGCCCAGAACGCGCAGGTTGAGGTTGATTTTTGCGGGGGCGGCGACTTGCATGAAGCCTCATGATTCACCGATCCCCGACCGCCGGCAAAGCGGAAATTATTGTCGCTTTGGATGAGCCCTCACTCGACGAGGCTATGCGCCTGATGGATCGCCTGAACGGGCACGCGTTGTTTTTCAAGGTCGGGCTGCAGCTTTTCACCGCCGCGGGCCCAGCGGCCGTGCAAGCGGTCAAAGAGCGTGGCGCCCGCGTGTTTCTCGACCTGAAGTTCCACGACATCCCGAATACCGTGGCCTCTGCGGTGAGGTCGGCCCGTGCGCTGGGGGTCGATCTCTGCACGATCCACTTGGGCGGCGGTCCCGAAATGTCCGCGGCCGCCGTCGAGGCAGCAGGCGACGGTCTGGTCATTCTCGGTGTCACCGGGCTGACGAGTTGGAGCGAGGAGACGCTGCATGCCTGCGGGGTCGCCGGGCGTGTGGATGACCAGGTGATGCGTTTAGCGAAGATGGGTTGCGGGGCAGGGGTGCGCGGTTTTGTGGCCAGCGCTTTGGAGTTGCCGATTTTACGCAAGGAACTCGGGGATGATGTGCTGCTGGTTATTCCCGGCGTGCGTCCTGCGGGCTCTGCGGTCGGCGATCAAAAGCGCGTGGCGACACCGGCGGAGGTGGCTCGAGGTGGGGCCACCCATCTTGTCATCGGCCGTCCGATCACACGCGCGGCCGATCCTGCAGAGGCCTTTGTGGCCATTGCCGCGGAGATGCAGGGATCGCTCCAAGCCTGACTTCAACCACCGCAGTGCTGCCCAGCTTCGCTTGCGGCAGCTGAAAAAATTCCCGCCCGGCTGAAGGATCAGGCGAGTTTGGCCAGCGCGCTGCGCATGGCGTCGAGCGGGGCGGGGCGGTTGAGCCAGATTTCCAGCGAGAGCGCACCTTGGTGCAGGAGCATGGAGAGTCCGTTGGCCGTGCGCGCGCCGGCATTTTGAGCATCTTCGAGCAGATGGGTCAGGGGCGGACGGTAAATCATATCGAAGACCATCAGGTCGGGCGTGAGGAGCTGTGCGGGAACGAGGCGCGGATCGGCGCTCTTCATTCCCATCGAGGTGGCATTGATGACGAGATCGGTCCGCGCGAGTTGCTCGCGCAAGGCGGACTCGGTGTAGGGTATGACCTGCACCCGGTCCTCCGGCCCCTCCAACCGGTCGCTGCGCAGCAGTTCGGACGCTTTTTTTGCCAAATCGCGGGCCTTGGCCTCCGTGCGGTTGACGAGCACGAGATGCGGACATTTCTCCAGCGCGCATTGCAGAACCGCGGCCGAGCCTGCCCCGCCTCCCGCCCCGAGAATCATCACGCGCAGGTCGCGCAGATCGATGGAGAAAACCTCGCGGATGGCGCGGACCAAGCCCGGGCCGTCGGTGTTGAATCCTACCACGCGCCGTCCGTCGAAAAGCAATGTGTTCACCGCCCCAAGTTGGCGCGAGGTGTCATCGAGTTCGGTGCAGAGGCCGAGGGCCTCGAACTTGTGCGGGATGGTGAGGTTGAGTCCGAGAAAATTCGCTTTTCGGGCCAGCTCCACGGCTTCGGCCAGGCATTCCGGCGGGCAGTCGATTTTGGCGTAGCGGAAAGATTCACCCAGCGCCTCGAGCCCGGCGTTGTGCATCGCGGGTGAGAGCGAGTGGGTCACGGGCGAACCCAGAACAGCGAGGCGCACCTCGGGGGGAATGATTCCGAGTCCTTCGGCCCTAGCGCGGAGGTCTTGGAGAGAAAAGGTGTTGGCTTGCAGATCCATGCGGTGTCGAAGATGAGTGGTAGCTTTACCCGAACATGGCGGGCGAGGCATACCCTAATCCTAGAACCATAGTGGATCGTTGAGGGATTTGCGTTGAGGAACCGAGCATGAGCGATTCACGATATCGGCTTGCCTCACTCTTGGGGTGACTGAGCCCGGATCGACAAGTCGTTGCCTTTCAACCTCTCAATTGGTCGCTCCGGCGCTCAACCATAAGCTATCAACACCCATTGCAGACTGTTCTCTCGGATGCCACCGTTTGTAGGTTGTGGGGCAACAAGCATGACGTATAGTCAACATTTGTGAAGGATTCCGTCGCCAACATTTTGGTCGTCGATGACCAGAAGGTGTTCCTCAGCGAGACGGCTGCCCTCCTTCGCCCGCATTTCCATCCGACAACTTGCTCGAGTCCTCTGCGCGCGGTTCGGTTGGTCAAACGGGGCGGAGTCGATCTGGTCGTGACCACCTTGGTTATGCGCGAGTTGGATGGCTTCGAGGTCATTCGCCGAATCCGCGGGGCCGGGCTTCGGTTGCCGATCATCATGATCACCGGTTTCGGCGACGAGAATTCGGTGATCGAGGCGATGCGGCTTGGTGCCGACGACTACCTCGACAAGCCGTTTGAACCGCAGGAGTTGATCTCGCGCATTCGCCGTGTACTGCACACCGCCTCGCCTCCATCGTCGATGGGCGCTCCGCCCATTGTCACCGGCGACCCGCAGATGCGCCGCGTCCTGCATCTCGCCGCGAGGGTGGCGGGTTATGACAGCAGGGTGCTCATCACCGGCGAGACTGGCACGGGCAAGGAACTGGTTGCCAAGAGCATCCATGCGCTCAGCGCAAGGCGCAGCGAACCTTTCATCGAAGTGAACTGCGCGGCCATCCCCGCCAGCCTCATCGAGAGCGAATTGTTCGGCCACGAGCGTGGTGCGTTCACCGGGGCGACCGAGAGGCGTATCGGCAGGTTTGAGGAGGCGGGCGCGGGGACCATTTTTCTCGATGAGATCGGCGAACTCGGCCGTGGCTTGCAGGCCAAGCTGCTCCACGTGCTGCAGACCGGCGAGTTCAGCCGCGTGGGCAGTTCGCGCACGCTCAAGTCAACGGCGCGGGTCATCGCCGCCACCAACCGCGACCTCATGCGCGAAGTTTCGGCAGGCCGATTTCGCGCGGACCTTTTTTACCGTCTCAACGTCGTCGCGCTGGAAGTCCCGCCGTTGCGCGAGAGGGTGGATGACATCCCGCTGCTGGTCGATTTTTTTGCCGGGCGCCTCGCATCGCGTCGGCGTGCGCCCTTGCGTTTCGGTCCCGAGGTGCTGGCCCGTTTATGCCGCCACCCGTGGCCGGGTAATGTCCGCGAACTGGAGCATCTGGTCGAACGATTGTCGGTCCTCGTCGACGGCGTCGAGGTTCGTTTGTCCGACCTGCCGGTGCACCTTCGCGATGGCGGGGCGGATCTCGGCACGGGCGGGTTGGTTCCGCCCGGCTACCAGGAGGCGTTCCAAGCGTTCGAGCGCGCCTACTTCCATGGACTGCTCGCGGCCTCCGGTCCAAACCTCGCCGCCGCGGCCCGTCAGGCGGGTATGGATCGCTCGCAGTTCTTCCGCAAAGTGACCGCCTTGGGCCTGCACCAGCGGACCCGGGTGCCGAAGGTGAGCTGATTCAGGTCGAAAGGACTCGCGCGTCGATTAGCCGAAGTGGTTTTCTGTGAGGTGAAACTAGGGGCGTTATTAATACGCCATCGATCTCAAGGGGCCCGCTCAAGACTGTCCAGCTTCTAGGGGCTGGACCCAGTGCGGACGCATCAAGGCCCGAGTCTGACCCGGTAAAAGCGCCGTTCGAACATGTGGGCGTTGGTGTCGTTCCAAAGCCAAGGGAATGACGCTGGTGTGTTAGTCAGGATGGTCGACCACTGCTGTAAGTCGGTGGAGGCTTGGAGAATATAGTCAGGGCCGGCTTGCCCCTCGACGACCGAGAGGTTGGCTTGGGGAGCGTTACCGGAGCCGGTCTCGGAGTTCGACCACCATAGCGCAACCTTGGGCATCTGCACCGCATTGACCGAGATGAAGTTGGTGTTGGTCGCCGAAAGGGCGTTGGTGCCGTTGTCGGTGACTGCAGTCACGGCGGTGTAGGATTGACTGGCTTGGGCGATGGTGGGGCGCCAAGTGAGGGTTCCGCTGCCTGCATCGATGGACGCGCCGGACGGACCGGTCAGCAGTTGGTAAGCCAGCGCATTGCTCTCCACATCCGTCGCGGGGTTTGACCAGGCGAGGTTGAGGCCCGGGTTGATGACGATATTCGTCACGGGTCCGAAGATGGGTGGGTCGTTGACCGGGGTGACGGTGAGGTAATACCAATCGGTACCGACACCGCCGTTGGTCGCTTGCTGGTAGACCATCACGATGACATTGCTGCCGAAGGCGTTGGGACGGGGACGCACGACGAGTTTGCGACTCGTGTCGGAACCACTGAAAATGAAGCCCGACGAGTCGACCGCATTCGTGTTCGAGGATTTGGCGGACGAAGATTCCACGATGTTGGTGTTCGACGACTCGCCCCAAAAAATGCTGTTGGCACTGGCCAACGTGATGCTGGATGTGGATGTTTGGGTGTCTTCCGCGATGGTTTTGTCGCTGAAAGAATTGACCGAGGCCGGAGGGATGGCTTCCGTATTCATCGCCATCTCGAGGTGGTATTTGAAGAATTCATCCAGCGAGGCGATGAGGTTGGAGGCGAAGGTGGCCCGCACGGCCACGTCTTGATCATAGGTCGAGCTGGCTGATTTGGCCCGGACGTTCGTGTAGTTGCACTCGATCTGGATGGCGTCGATCGTGCCATAATTGTTCGTGCTCGTGCCGTAGATCTGCCCGTTGTAGCCCCCGTTGAAGTAGGTATTCGTCACCCCGGCGACGTTCGTGCCCGGATTCGGGTTCGAGGGGCTGGGAACGCACGGATAGCCGCGTTTTTCGAGGAGCGCACCCAAGCTGAGATTACTCCGCACCAACTCGGTGAAAGTCTCCCGCGAACGTTTGCTCATGGCTCGGACGGTGGATTGATCTTCATCCGTGCTGGAAAAAGTCGTTTTGAACAGGTCGGAATCCGACAGGTCGTATCCGATCTCGTTGCGCTGAATTTCGTGGCCGTGGCCGTGCAGGTCGAGGTAGAGCCCTCGGCCGTAGTTGTTGCTCACCGAGCGGCGGGCG
This sequence comes from Chthoniobacterales bacterium, assembly GCA_037141375.1. Classification (GTDB taxonomy): domain Bacteria; phylum Verrucomicrobiota; class Verrucomicrobiia; order Chthoniobacterales; family JACTMZ01; genus JACTMZ01. Next base: position 11,484 of record JBAXCT010000013.1, read on the forward strand.
ATCTGGATGAACTCGTGGAACTCCCGCCAAAGGGTCTGGGTGTTGGTATTGTTTTGCGCCCCCTCGACGATCTCGCGGTTGCAATCCACTTTGGCGCGGTCGACGCGGCAGATCACCACGTGGGGATAGCGACCATAGCGGTTGAATGCGGCCGTGCGGATGGCTCGCGCGAGATTGGCTGTCCAGAGATCGGGATCGGTCGTTACCGTGTAGGTCGATGTGTTGGTCCTGTTTGGCAGCTCGTACGGATTGGTGTCTCCCCCGTGCGGTGCGGAAATGATCAGCGGAAGGTTGCCGGCAATATATTCCGTGTAGTTGCTCCGTCCCCAGTAAGTCGTGCCGGGCATGTAGTTGGTCAGATTTGTCTGGGCGAACACCGTCGTTGCGGAGGCAAGAACCAAAAGGACCGCCCCTGCCCGGGAAATACGCCGGAAGACTCGCGGGACAGAACCATTCGCCACCTCGCCCCGCCTTCCAATAGACCGACAGTCCAGCACGTTCATGATTAGCACAGGAAGGCTTGCTCAACAACAAGCGTGAACTCAAGAAGCTGCCGATCATTGGCTTGAGTCATTCAAGGTTCCGGTTTGGCCTGCTTCGTTCCGTCCTTGATTCTGATGGAAGCCGGATCGAGTCCGAGGCTCAGGGCGATGGCACGGGCGACCAACGGAGACAACTCGGTGTGACTTTCGGGATGAGGGCTGACCGTGATGACGCGGCCGTTGCCCCAGCGGCCGGAAAGAATGGCCGGCGTGCCCACCATCTCGTTGTGGAGCGTTCCTTCCTTGTCGGAAACGGCGCTGGCGAAGTTGGCCAGAACCGTCACTTTGTTTTCTGGGGAGTCGGCGGGAGGTTCCAGCATTTCGGTAAAGACCGGACCGCAGTTGTAGCGCGTTTCGAATTCCGCAAACTCGCTGCCGAGGAGTTTTTTGCCCTCCTCGGTCAGCACGACTTTGAGCATTCCCTTGCCCTTGCGCCAAGGTTGGTGGTGTTTCAAAGGCAGCAAAGCGGCGTATTCGGGCAGACCACTGTTGGCGAAATACGCGCCTGCGCAAACCCCATAATAGCCGCCGCCTGCGGCGACGAACTCACGGACTTTTTCCACACCTTCGGGACGCAGCGCCTTGGCGATCGCTTTGCCGCTTCCTCCGGGAAACATCACGCCGGCCGCGCCATCCAGCGCGCCTTCCCGGATGTCTTCCGGACATAGGGGGAGCACCCGCGCGTCGAGAGACGTGTCGTCCACCGCGCGGTCGAGAAGCGTGCTCCCTCCGTAGCCGACCCCCTCGGCGTCATAGTTACCGAGAACGCGGCCCTCGAAGATCCCTGCGTGGAATGTTTTTTCGTCCGCCGGCCGCATTCCGAGTTTGCGCATCAACAGCGCGACAAAGCGCCGGGCCACGCGGAACTGCCGTGCCTTCGAAATTCCGGTCTGCGGGTCCGGGAACACGATTTCCGCAACCTGCTTCGTCCCGCCGGGCAACGTGCCGATATGCCAATCCGCCCCGGGTTGGTCGCCGAAAGAATCTCCGGCCGCCTCGAGCAGAGCTGCGCGGACTTTCTCCGCGTCCGCAGCGGAGGACGAAACGCGAGGCCAGGGATCGGGGTTGGTCTTTTCTCCTTCCGCAGAAGGCTCCTTTTCTTTCGGAGATTGAGCCCAGCGGAAAGCGATCTGCCAGTCGTCCGCATTGCCCCCGAGTTCGCCGCCGCCGATGCGCAATCCGCCCCCGGTCAGCCGCATCGTCTCGAGTTGCTGCGTCAGGCCGATGACTTTGGCCCGTTCTTTGCGTTCCACTGCTACGCGGAGCGTGTGTTGATCTGCGGCGGCTTCAGCCGCGACCGTTAAAACAACCGCAAGCAGCGGCAAAAAGTTCACACGCACCATGCCGCGATGGCGGCCCAGAGGACGACGGAGATGCTGGCGGCGACGACGCAGGGCAGCAGTTGGGTGCGGACATGGTCCATGAGATCGCATCCCGTGGTAACGGCGCTGAGCACGCAGGTGTCGGAGATGGGCGAGCATTGGTCGCCGAAGACGCTGCCGTTGATCACCGCGGAGAAGCAGACCGCCATGTAGAGCCACGGGTGCTGCGCGCCGCAGGCCTGCGCCACACCCCAGGCGAGGGGCATGGCCAGCGGGAGAGCCACGGCGAATGTTCCCCAGCTGGTGCCGGTGGAGAATGAAATGACCATGGTCAGCAGGGCGAGGGCGACCGGCAGGAACCACGGCGCCAACTGGCCGCTGAGCAAGCCGACGAGGTAGGGTCCGCCGCCGGCCTTCTGGCTCACCGCTCCGATGACCACCGCGAGCAGCAGGATGACCGAACCGTAGACGACGCCTTTGAGTCCGGTGGTGACGCCTTCCATCAGATCGCGCAGCGACATGCCCCGCAGCAAGCAGATGACCATGGATAAAACGAGAGCCGCGCCGAAGGCCCAGAGGACTTGTGGCGACCCCATCACGAAAAACGTTCCGACCGCGAGGCCAACGATGAGGACGATGGGCACGATGAACTCGATCACGCTGGGGCGGTAGCCGGCGGGGACATCGGGAATCTCGACCTCATAGGAGAGGAGGGGTTCGGCACCCGGGGCGTCGAGTTCCCCCGTGGTCCGCGCGCGTTCCACCGCGGCGCGCATCGATTTGCCGAGGAAGGGGCATTTGTCGAAGCTGGTGAGGAGGGTGAAGAACACGGTGAGTGCCGCGTAGAAGTAGAGCGGGATGCACTGGAAAAAGAACGAGATGCGCTGGGTCTCCGTGGCGAGCCAGGGGACGCCGCCGACGAAAATGAAGGCCTGCACATAGATCGGCCACGCATTGAAGGGAAGCAGCACCGCAATGGGTGAGGCGGTCGCATCGACGATGAAAGAAAGCTCCTCGTGGCTCACCTTTTGCCGGTCGGCGACAGGACGGACCGCCGTGCCGACGAGAACGGTGCTGAGCGTGCCGCCTTGAAAAATAATCACTCCCAGCAACCAGGTGACAAACTTGGCCGAGCGCGGCCCGCGCACGAAGTGCGTGGTGACCCAATCGGCGAAGGCGGCTGCGGCCCCGCTGCGGGACCAGACTCCCAGCATGCCGCCGAGGAACCAAAGGTAGAGCACCATGATCGTGGCCCCGGTGGCGGTACCGATCTCGGGGACGAGGATCTTGCCCGGGATGTCGTATTCCTGCATGAGGAACGCGCCGGCCATGATGCCGCCCGCGAGCGACACGACAGGATCACGGAGCAGGAAGCAAAGCAGCACGGCGGTGATCGCCGGGAGCAGGGACCAAGGGCCCCAGTGACGTATTGCGGTCAGCTCGGTATAGGTCGACACCCCATCACGCTGCTCGAGCACGATTTCCTTGGTGGCGGACGGCTCCACCGCGATGGATTGACCAGCGAAACTCCACAAGGCGGAGGAGTCGGAGGAGACCACCGACTCGAAGGGTTCCGGCTTGCCTTTGAAGATCCGACCCATGTGCCCGTCGGGAAGACTGATTGCCTCGATCGTCGTTTTTTCGATCATCCAAGTCGGTTTGATGTTGAGCCCGGCCCAGAGCGACAGGGCGATCAAAATGGCGAAGACGGCTCCGCCGAGAATGCCTGAATGTTTCATAAAATCATGGAGCGAGCGGATCGGTGTCGGTCACCGCAATGCGGTCGATCGAGATCTGCTCTTCGGGATCTGTGAGGTCGCCGGCGATGCTGAAGCGCACATACTTCGCCGCGCGGCCCGGGCTGGTCTTGCCAGTTCCGAGAACTTTATTAGTGCCGTCCGTCCCGCGGGTCGTCAGCGAGTATGTCCCCGCATCTTGATCGAGGCCGACTACGATGGTCAGCGGCGAGGTCTGTTGCTTCTGCAGCGGTGAGGAATCGCCCGTGACAGTCGTGGAGCCATCACCAAGAGCATCGCCTCGCAGCGAGACCGAACCGTCCGTCTTGCGCTCGAGCACAGCCTGCGCGACCACCATCGGCTTGTCGTCCGTATCGGTGGCGCAGAAACCCGCGCGCACGGCCTCTTTGACTTTTGCTCCATTGAGATTCCATCCGGTCAACTCGACAACTACCCATAGCTTGTCTGGGGCGTTATCCGGCAGGCGGTAATAGGTGTTCCAAATCCCGCCGGAGGGTTTTTTCGAGATCAGTTTTCCCGAGCCATCGGTCACTGTGGCGTCGAAGTTGGCGCTCCACGCGCCACCGCCCGTACCGCTGTTGGATGAGGACTTGAGCGAGGTGCCGGCGGCATCATCAAACTTCCATTCGGCGACTTCGCTTGCCTCCGCGCTCGCAACGAGAGCCGCTGCAGCTAGGGATAAGATGAGCGGGCTGATTGCGAGGGAGTCGGCCTGGTGTTTCATCATGTAATGGAGTCAGGTGCGTCGAGGTGGCCTGGGAAACCAAGTCGACTGAGCGGCGCAGGAGACGAGGGTGCGGCTACTGATTTGTGATCGTGGCGACGACCCGATAGAAGGCTTTGCCTGAGGCGTTGGTGACAAAACTCTTGCGCACGTATCCCGCCAGAGCCGGCGAGATGCCCGTTTGGTCTACTGCGTTGGTCACGGAGATCGGGGAGTTGGTCCATGGACTGGTGGCAAGGTTGGTTGTTGATTGTGCCTGGTAGGAAACGCCATTTGTCGTGGCGATGAAGGTGAAGTTTGCTATTCCGCCGACATTGGTGACGGTGAGCAGTGACGGTGTGCCGGTGGTAGGATTACCATTGAAGGCAAATTCTAGGTTGTTGATGAACCCGTCGCCGTCCGGATCGGCGGTGCCGTTTGTGTTGGCCCCGGTCAAACTGGGATAATTCGTCAGCCAGCTGCTGTATGGCGTGGCCGTCGTTGGTACGGTCACGGCGACCAACCCCGTTACGGTGTCAAATGTGGCGGTTGTGCCTGACGGACCACCGGAGTACGCCGCCGCAGAGTATGTTCCATTCAACAAGCCCGGCAGAACCTGATAGGTTCCGGTTGCGACATTGTTGCTCATGGCGATATTCACCGTGTTGGAGTTGATCGTGGCCGTGAGGTTTGTTTTCACCACGATCAGGTTGCCATCGGCCACGGTGGTGCCATTTGAGTAGCTGAGGGTTCCGGAGAGCGTGAGGTTGCCGATGTTGGTTTTGACCAGAGAGCCAGCACCAGAGATGGAACCAATCAGGGCCAAGTTATTGCTGTGGTCATTGGTCACGCCGGCATCCACGACATAATTCGTGCCCGCATCAAAGGTTGCGGCAACTCCATTGCTGATCACGATGTTGTTGGGCAACACGCTGTCAACCACGGCAGCTTTCAAGGTGCTGGCGTTGACAAAGGTCAAAGCGCCTGTACCGAGGGCCCCATTGTTGGCCACGGCCAAGATCGGACTGCTCAAGCCAGTGGCGGTCAACTTCGTGCCACCAGCGTAGGTGTTCGCTGCCGAGAGGGTTAGGGTGCGTGAATTCGTCTCCGAGCCATTGTCTACCACCATGGAGCCATTGCTGATGACTCCGCTGATGTAGGTGGAGTTGGAGAGGGTAATGGTTCGTTCCTGGCTGTTCAGATCGATGTTGCCATCGAGGTAGTTGGCATAATTGCCCAAGCCAAATGTGACATTGCCCAAAATGTTCAGCTTGTTCGGCAACAGGCGATCGGCCACCACCGCTGGCAAATTCGTGTCTGACCCGATAAAACCCGCCTGCCCAAGGGTGGCGCCATTGGAGAGATTGATCACAGCCGTCCCGAACGCGGCGTTGGTCGTCCGGTATTGAAGGAATCCTCCGTCCGCCACATTGATTTGCCCGATGGTGCCGCCATCGGCGCGCGAGAGGAACGTGCCGCCGTTTGCCACGGAGATCGTGCTGATATTATTGGAGTTTCTCGTGGTCAGCGTTCCAGCCGTTACCGACAGCTGATTCAAGCTGTTCGTTCCCCAAAGGGTCAGGGAGTTCGTGCCAGCCTTGGTAAAGCTATAGGACGGCCCGACGATGGGTTGCTCCCAGTCCACGGCAGTCACCATCGTCACGATACAATTTGAACTTAACGTGGTTAAAGTCCCAGTTACATTGGTGGAAAAGATAATATTACCAAGGGTGTTCGCGTCGCCTAAGGTGATGCTTCCTTGCGCGTTCACATTGTTATAAATTGTTCTGTTCGTAGGAGTTGTGCTTGTGGATGAGCCTGAAGAATAAATTGCGCCACCGGTTAAATTTAGGGTTCCAACTCCAAAAGGGCTGCTGGTGAGGGTCACCGTGCCGTCATTGGTGTTGGTCGCCCGGTTACCGCTGGCCTGAAGCCTCAATGACCCGGCATTCAGCGTGGTGCCGCCGCTAAACGTGCTACCTTCGTTGAGGGTCAGGATGCTGGATCCGTTTTTTACCAAAGATCCGGTTCCGACAATGGAGCCGACAAACTGGTTGCTCGCGGTGACATTCATGGTCAACACATAGCCCTGCAAATCCACCTGCGCTGAACTATTGGAGGATGAAGCATAGAGGGACTTGATGGTCTCGTTTCCGCCCAATTGCAGGATGGTGTTGGCGGACATCGTCACAACTGCGCTGTCTGGCAGCTTGTTCTCCCCCGAGGTGACCAAAGCGCCGCCCGAAAGCGTGATGTCGCCGGAGAATGAGTTCGATCCGGACAGGGTGAGGGTGGCAGAGCCTGTTTTGGACAGACCTCCGGAGCCTTGCAGGGCGACAGCCACGGTCTGGTTGTTTGTTTCGAGGGCAAAGCTGGAACCAGACCCATTCAGAATACCGGTGCCGTTAATGCTGGAATCGTTCACGGTCAAAATTCCGATGGTGTTGGAGAACGCCCCCACATCCAAGATCGACCCACCGGAAACATTGATCGCCCCGCTGAGTGCGGTGTTAGCCAACGTCTCGATCTTACCCGCGATCAAATTAACGGTCGTGTAAGTTCCTGGCGCGCTTAGGGAGATTGTTCCTGCGCCTGAATTGG
>JBAXCT010000014.1:0-18231 GCA_037141375.1 Chthoniobacterales bacterium
AATACAACCCGGACTTCGTTCAGGGTCTGATCAACAGCGCCTGCAAGGAAATCTATCTACTCAACGAAAAGTCGGTCATCGAATTCTTCGCCGTGCCGGGATCGTTCGAGATCCCCGTGGCGGCCGAAATGATCGCCGCGAAAAAGCGCCATGATGTCATTATCGCTCTCGGTCTCATTCTGCAGGGCAAAACTAGGCACGCCGAACTGGTGGCTGGGAGCGTCAGCCATGCGTTGCAACAGGTAGCCCTCAAGCACGGCGTGCCAGTCATCCACGAAGTTCTGCTGGTCGCTACCGAGGAGGAGGCGCGTGAGCGCTGCCTCGGCAAGAAACTTAATCGAGGCGTGGAGGCAGCGCGTGCTGCATTCGCCATGCTGCGCTTCAACGAGCAACTCAAACCGCAGCCCGCCCGCAGTATTGTGCGATGAGCGGGTTTTCCGGACAAGCTGAACGCCGCCAAGCCCGCACCCAAGCTGTGCAGGAGCTCTACGGACGGGAAATGCGCGGGGTCCTCTTGGCGGCCGGGGGCAAGGATGAGGAGCACGGGGACGATGTGTTGCCTTTCGCTCGCGAATTGATCGTCGCGACCACAGGACGAATCGGGGATATCGACAACCTTCTCGCGGCGGCGCTCCAGAATTGGGATTTGCGTCGTCTGGGTGCTGTGGATCGCGCGGTTCTGCGGGTGGCCGTGGCCGAGTTGCTGGTTCATCCGGATATTCCCGCTGCGGTGACGATCAATGAGGCGATTGAAATCGCCCGCACGCTGGCTTCCACCGAATCCGCCCGCTTCGCCAACGGTGTTCTCGACCGGGTGCGCAAGGAGATCGGCCGCGATCCGCGAGCCACAGCCTGAACATGGCGATCGGTTTCCTGCGCAGCATTGCCGAGAAGTTCCGCGGTCGCCCGGTGGACTGGGACGAGCTGGAATCGATGCTGCTTGGTGCCGACCTAGGCGTCAAGGTGACCATGGAATTGGTCGGATCACTACGGACGGTCACCGGTTTCTCGGCCACGGCCGACGAAGTTGAGCGCGAGGCGCGCCGATTGATCACAGCGATGCTGCCTCCTCCCCTTCCTCCGCTGCTTCCTTTGCCCGGGAGCACGCGTGTTATTCTTGTCGTCGGAGTGAATGGTACGGGCAAAACCACGTCGGTGGCCAAGCTTGCTGCACTGCTCCGGCGCGAAGGGCGCTCGGTCATGATGGCCGCGGCGGACACATTCCGTGCGGCGGCCATCGAGCAATTGACCGCCTGGGGAGAAAAGCTGGGTGTCCCCGTCATCCGCGGCGCTTACCAAGGTGATCCGGCTGCTGTTTGTCACGATGCCTGCGAGGCGGCTTCACGTGACAAGACCGAATTTCTATTGTGCGATACGGCGGGCCGTCTCCATACCAAGCACAACCTCATGCAGGAGCTCGCCAAGGTGAAACGGGTTTTGGGCCGCAAGGATCCGTCGAGTCCGCACGAGGTACTCATTGTTCTCGATGCGACGACCGGCTCCAACGCGCTGGAGCAGGCCAAGCAGTTCAAAGAGTCCAGCGGTTTGACCGGTGCGATCCTGACCAAGCTCGACGGCAGCGGCCGTGGCGGGATGGCTGTGGCGCTGCAGCAGGAACTTGGGGTATCGGTGCGCTTTGTCGGAAGCGGTGAAAGCGAAAAGGACTTTGCCCGCTTTGATCCCAAAAAGTTTGCTGCCGAGATGCTCTGAGCCGCCCTACTCGGCGCAGTAGTGGAGGCTCACCCTCCGCATTTTTTCCTCACCCTTCTGGGCCGTGTAGTGGACGAGTCGCATGGAGACGAAATTTTGCACCCAGATCCAGGCGCGTAGATTGTGCTGGATACCGTCCTTCTCACCGCGGTCATCCGCGTAAATTCGACCTGCGCCGTACTTCTGGTCGGCTTGCTGCTTGATTGTCGTCACCCAAGACGCCACCCGCTGCTCGTCCCAGCCCTCGCGGTCATATTGTAACTCCACTTCGCTGAGTCCCCCGTCGGCGAAGTAAAAAAGCGTCCGCTTCAATCCTTCCTGCACAATCCCTTCGACGATGATGGCGTCCCGTTGCCCCGACTTCTTTTCATCCGTGATTTTTGCTTTGGCCTTGGTCACCACTTCCTTGATGCGCTCGGCCGATTCTCCCCATTGCATACCGAACGGTGCCTTGATTTCCTGCTGGGCCGCAGCCGGAGCGGCCATGAGAATGGCCATGGCGAGCGGAAGGAACAGTCGGCAAGGCAGGGTCATCAACTGTGAAGTTCGGCAAGAGATGGCTGCGAGGCAAGCTCAGGACTTCGCGCCCGGCAACTTCTGGTAAAAGCGAAGAGCCTCAATCTGGCTTCCAAACTCGGAGAGAAAATAGAGTGCATCGCCATGGCGCCGTCCCGGATCGCGCACAAGGTATTCCCAGCCGGATTTTCCCACCACGACCATGAAGTGGGTGATCCCGCCGGGGTAGCGCAGGCGCACGATGACGGGGTTGCCGCGCAGCAGGTTCCAATCGATCAGAAAGTGGGACGCGTCGTCCTCGTAGACGTGCTTGGCCACGACAGGTGGGTATTCGGCGGCTTTTTCCCAATACAGCCATCCGCGTTCGGTGTACCCCTCGTGTTCGCGCAAGAATTTGTTCAGCCGTCCCGGATCTAAGTCTGCACCGTAGGATGCCAGCACCATCGCCGCCGAGGACAGGGCACATCCCTCCTTGCGTATTCGGTTGGGAGTATCGCCGAGGGGGTCGGATCCCCATTTGGGATCGTTCTGGGCGAAGTGGGGCACGTCGTTCAGTACGACTACCGGAAACCACAATCCTCCGCGCGGGGCGAGTTGGGATGATTTGTGCACATAACTGCGGGTCCACCATGCGGTCGAGACGATAGCGACCACCAGCAGCAGGACGGCAAGATGTTTGGCACGCACGCTCCCCCAAGCAAAAGCCAAAGAGGCTCTCTCGGGAATGATATTCCGCATCCCTGCCGCGAAAAAGCCGGCCTTGCCGCAATCCCGGTTGCCGACCATGGTATTTATTTGTCCGCTCTGATGAGAAAAGGAAAGTTCGTCCTCCTTCTGCACGCGCATCTGCCTTACGTGCGTCACCCCGAGTATCCGGACTTTCTCGAGGAGGATTGGCTTTACGAGGCGATCGTCGAGTCCTACGTACCGCTGCTGCGCATGTTCAAAAAGTTGTCCGATGAGGGATCGCCGGTCAAACTGACCATGTCGATCACCCCGACCTTGTGCGCCATGCTGGAGGATCCTCTTTTGCAGGACAGGGCGGCGCGGCATATCGGGCGATGTGTGGCGTTGGCCGAAAGCGAGCTGCGGAGGACAGAGGGCGACGTAGCGCAGAACGCACTGGCGGGATTTTATCTCGAACGTTTCCGCGAGGTTCAGGTCTATTTCGACGCGTGCCACCGTCGGCTCATTCCATCCTTCCGCGCGCTACAGGAGGCAGGTTTTCTCGAGATCATCACCTCGGCGGCGACACACGGGTTTCTCCCGCTCATGGCGGAGCATCCCGAAGCAGTTCGCGCGCAGATAAGGATCGCATGCGACTACCATCGTGCTTGTTTCGGGCGCGACCCGTCCGGAATGTGGCTTCCGGAATGCGCTTACTTTCCCGGTCTGGAAAAATATTTAAAGGAGGCCGAGATCAAGTGGTTTGTCCTCGACGCGCATGGATTGATGTTCGGTCGTCCGCAACCGCGCTTCGCCATTTATGGCCCTTGCTATACACCGGACGGGCCGGCTGCCTTCGCGCGCGACCGGGACTCCAGCCGTCAAGTGTGGAGCGCGGACGAAGGTTACCCCGGGGATCCGGCCTACCGTGATTTCTACCGCGACGCCGGCTACGATCTCGAGTTGGACTATCTGCGGCAGTTTCTAGGATCCGACGGTCAAAGGAAGTGCACCGGCATGAAGTATCGCCGTATCACCGGAAAAACCGAACACAAGGAGCTCTACAACCGATCACAGGCCGAAGCGGCAGCGGAATCCCACGCGACAGATTTTCTCGCCAAGCGCCTCCGCCAATTTGAACCACTTTGCGCCGCGATGCCGGTGGATCCAGTCGTTCTCAGTCCTTACGACGCCGAGTTGTTCGGACACTGGTGGTTTGAGGGGCCGGAATTTCTCGACCTGTTTCTGCGCAAAGCAACCGACAACCAAAAAGTGTTCGAGTTTATTACGCCCTCCGGTTATTTGGAAAACAGCGACGTGTTGCAAGTGGTTGAGCCCTGTTCTTCGAGCTGGGGCGACAAGGGATATTGGAACGTGTGGCTCGATCAAGCGAACGCATGGATCTATCCCCACTTGCATGCTGCTGCGCGCCGCATGACCGAGTTGGCCCGGCGCCATGCCCGGACGCGCGCTGTCTGGAGGCGCGAGACGCTCGGCCAGATGGCGAGGGAGTTGCTGCTCGCGCAGGCCAGCGACTGGGCGTTTCTTATGCGCACTGGCACGGCCCACAACTACGCCGTCCGGCGCACCAAAGACCACCTTCTGCGCTTCAATAGGCTCTGCGAAAACCTGCAAAACAACCGTCAGGATCCGGATTTTCTCGCCGCCTGCGCGGAACGTGACAACATTTTCCCGGACATCGAATGGCGCTACTACATCTAGTTTTATTCTTGCTCACAGCCCTGACGGTTACGGCCCAACCTGCAACCGAGGCCGCCGCGCGCCAACCGGTGGAAATCCGCTTTGTCCCGCCCGATAGCAACGGCACGGTGAGTCTTGGCATCTACGATTCGTCCGGAAAGTTGGTCCGCATCCTTTGCGAGGAATGGACTTTCAACCGGTTTCGCATCGGTTTGGATGGATTGAGCACCACATGGGATGGCATGGGTGCTGACGGCCATCCTGTTCCGCCGGGAGTTTACCGCGCGAAGGGTTTCGTCGTCGGCGACATAGCGGTCAGCGGCGAGGCAGTGCATTTCAACGACTGGATCGAAAGCGGCGATTCGCCGCGTATTGTCTCAGCCAGCGCGTGCCAACCTCTACCAGGCGGTGATGTGCTCATCGCCGCCCGTTTGTCCGGTGCGCTTGGCGCGTTGGTTCGATATTCGCCCGCGATCCAGGCACGCTGGAGCAGGATGGTGGCCGAACCCCGCCCGGTGGCCGCAGCGCAGGTCGGGCTTGCCGTCTCTTCATCCATGGCTTTTCTCCTGCTCGACGGAAAACTCCGGGTCGCAGACTTGCAGAGCAGGATGGAGACCCCTGTCCCGACAGGCTGGCAGGATGGTCAGGCGGTGGCGGCGCGCGATGATCGACTTGCCCTGCTGCAAAACGGCATCGTGCGATTTGCGGGACTCCCAGATTTTTCGCCGCGCGGGGAGACGACGGTCTGTCCCTCCGACCTCGTTTCTCTTGCTCTGCTCGGCGCCGGCGTGGTCGTTGCAGCCCGGGACGGAACCGTATGGCGCTGGGATACGGCTTGGATGCAAATCGATATGCCCTATGACGCTCGCGTGCGTGTGGTATCCTCTGGAGTCGGCGATACATTCTGGGCGCTCGAGGAGCGCGGCAACGGCAGCACAGGCGTGGTCCTGTGCAGTCCCACAGCAGGACGTTTGGCCGAATGGATCCCTGGACCCAATGATGGAAAGGCTGTTTCCGTTGCCGGGTCCACCGACGCGGACTTTTGTGTGGTTAGTTTGACTGGGCCAGACGTCCAGCGCACGGTCGGTATCAGACGCAACGCGGACGCCCAAGGCTGGCAATTTGTCTTCGATAAAAAAATCACAACCTCCTCCGGCTTCGGTCTGCGCGATGGTTCTTTGGTTTCTTCTTCGGGTGAAGTGCCGGTTGAAGCGAAGGTCGATCTCAAGGTGAATCCCCTCGACCCAGCAACTCCACGCGAACTCGTTGTGCGCGCGGTCACCGACCGCTCGGGAACCGGCCTGACCACGGCCGATGGCTTGCCTCTCCTGCGCGTCGCCGACCAATCTGGTTTCGGGCGTGTGATGATCGTCGCAGAATCCCATGCGGACAGCGCCCGCTTTTATCAAGGGGACGGCGCCTGCGTGGAGGAATACAAACTGGGCAATCTGGGGGCGATCATGTCGTTCGATGCCGGGAGCATCGAACTCGATACTTCGGGCGAAGTGGCACCCACTTCCGCCGCCGAGGAGTCGCCGCCCGTCGCGCCTTGATCGGGCGGCGGTCCGGGCGGCGCTGTCATCTCCTACGCAGTCAACTCCGACCCTGTGGTGGCGTCGGTCAGGATAAATTTTTCCCTGTGCATGGTCGGGTCCGGTTTGAACGAAAGTCGGCCGCCGTAGCGCCGCTCGATGTCGACCAAGAGTTCCTCGTCTTCGTTGCGCAGACGCTCGAGCAGATCAGGATTCACGATGACCTTGATCTCGTGAATGGTGTCGATGTTCTTGCGCATAACGCCGTGCAGCGCGCGCTGCAGTTCGACGGACATGCTCATGGTGTTCTTGATCAGTCCGCGCCCCTCGCAATAAGGGCATGGGTCGAATTGTGACATGCGCATACTTTCGGCGGCACGCTGCCGTGTCATCTCCATGAGCCCGAGCTGCGAGATGGGCAGCACGTGGGTGCGGGCCTTGTCGCGCTTGAGGCGCTGGCGCATGCGCTGGTAGACAGCCTGCTGGTCCTTGCGCGATTTCATATCGATAAAGTCCGCCACGATAAGCCCTCCGATATTGCGCAAGCGCATCTGGCGGGCGATCTCCTCCGCTGCCTCGAGATTCGTCTGCAGGATAGTTTTGTCCACCTCTTTGCCCCCCTTGTTGCGCCCGGTGTTGACGTCGATCGAGATGAGGGCCTCCGTTTCGTCGATGACGATGTAGCCGCCGCAGGCCAGCCAGACCTGGCGGTGGAATGCCTTCTCGATCTGCTTGGTCACGCCATACTTTTCGAAGATGGGTTGCGGCTCGTTGTAGAACTGGATTCGTTTTTTCGATCGGGGTGAGACTTGCGCGACCAACTCCTGCATCCGTTCGACAGCCGGGAGGTCGTCGCAGATCACGGCGTCGACTTCCTCGGTGAGAAAGTCGCGCACGGTCCGCTCGATGAGATCGGGTTCCTCGAACAGCTGGTACGGTGCCCGCTGTGATTTCATCTTTTCCTCGATCTCGTTCCACTGCTCGAGGAGCAGATGGAGATCGCGCACGAAGAAGCGCGACCGCTGCCCGGCGCCGACGGTGCGCATGATGACGCCCATGCCCTCGGGAATCTCGAGTTCGTTGAGAATCTTGCGCAGGCGCTCGCGTTCCTTCGGATCATCGATCTTGCGCGAGATCCCGCACTGGGGGCTGTGTGGCATGAGGACGAGGTAACGTCCCGGCATGCTGATGTTCGAGGTAACCCGCGGGCCTTTGGTGCCGATAGGTCCCTTGCTGACCTGCACCATGATCTCCGAGCCGACAGGATAAATCTGGGGAATATCCTTCGCGGTGATTTTCTTTGGAAGTTTCTTGCCGTTGTTGCGGCGGACCTCCTCGATACCGCTGTCGAGCGCGGCCGGAATGGCATCCCAGAAATGGAGAAACGCGTTTTTCTCGAAGCCGATGTCGACGAACATGGCCTTGAGTCCGTGCTCGAGATTTTTCACACGGCCCTTGTAGATGCTGCCGACGATATTGCGGTCGGACACGCGTTCGACGGTGTATTCCTCGAGTTGTCCCTCCTCGAGTACGGCCACGCGCTTTTCGAGTTTCTCGACGCTGGCGATGAGACGGGAGCCGCCTGATTTGGTAGGCAGCCCGAGAAGTTTTTTAACTTTTTCAATCATGGTATTTATGTGTGGTGTTGGTGGTTGTTCCTCGGCTTTACGGACGGGTTTTCTTTTGGGTTTTTTCCTTCTTTTTTCCTCCGCCGAAAAGTTTTTGGAATAAATTGGGTTTCTTCACGACGGTTCCCTCTGCATCGGCTGCGGGCCGGACGGTGGGTGGCGCGGCTCCGCGGGGTGGTCCTTCGGAAGCTGTGGCTTCCGGCCCTCCCTCGGGCGGCGCGGCAGCGAGGGCTGCGGGAATGTCCCGCCCGAAGTCCAAGCTGGAGACAAATTGGAAGCTTCCCTTGGCCGGGGTGAGTACTGCCAGATCGAGAGGTTTGCCCTCCTCCATCTGGAATGTGTCGGAGAGAATTTTTGCCGCCATCGGGGCAGCTACGCCGCCACCCGACTGTGCACCCTGCACCAGGACGGCGACCGCATAGCGGGGATTCTGATAAGGCGCGAAGCAGATGAACCACGTGTGGTTGTCCTTCACGCCGCCACGCCAGAATTGGGCGGTGCCCGTTTTGCCGGCGACTTCGTAGTCCTTGATTCGCGCGCTGCCTGCGGTTCCGCCTGAGTGGTTGACGACATCCCACATCCCGTGCCTCACCACATCAATCTGCTCGGCGGTCATCCCGTTTTCGAGAAGATTGGTCCTGATCTTGACCGGTTCCTGCCGCACGACCGTGTCGTCCTGCGCCACGATCTTGTCGACCAGACGCGGGTAGTAGCACGTTCCCCAGTTGGCCACGGTGGCCGCCACCACCGCCATCTGCAGAGGTGTGGCCAGAACATAGCCCTGACCGATGGAGGTGTTGGCGGTCTGTCCCCGCGACCAGCGTTCGCGCGGATGCTTGGCCTGCATCCAGTCAGGTCCGGGCAGGACACCTGCCGATTCGCCGGAAAGCGGTATGCCGCTTTTTTGACCGAGTCCCAGCATATTTCCCACGGCCATGATCTGATCGATGCCCGCTGCGTTTCCGTATTGGTAAAAGAATGCGTTGCAGGATACGCGGATGGCCGACTCCAGACCGACGGTGCCGTGCGCTCCTTTTTTGGCCGCGATCCAGCACTGCATGAATTTGTCGCCGTATTGCACGCCGCCGCTGCAGTTGAACTGTCGGCTGCCGACACCGGCACGTAGGCCGGCCAAAGAGGTGGCGATTTTGTAGGTGGAACCCGGGGCATACGCGCTCAGCGCCCGGTTGATCAGCGGGTCGGTGGTGTCCTGCGTCAGCTCATTCCAAGCCGTCGAACTGATCGCGGGAATGAAACTGTTCGGGTCATAGGAGGGGACGCTGGCCATGGCCAGGATATCGCCCGTATGGGGATCGATCACCACGGCGGCACCGCGACCAACCGCGCGCAAAGCTTTTTCCGCGATGTATTGGATGCGGGTATCGATGGTGAGGTAGACGTTGTGTCCTTGCTTGGCGGGCTGCAGGCGAGCCTCGCCCTCGATTTGCCCCTTGGCGTTGCGTTGCAGGATACGGGCACCCGCCACCCCGCGAAGTTCGGAGTCCAGCGAGAGTTCCAACTGGGCTTTGCCCTCGTCGTCAGGCTGGTAGTAGTTGAAGCTGGCGATTTCCTCCTTATCCACATTCTCCCGCTCGCCGACGTATCCGAGGAAGTGGGCGCCGAGTGCACCGTAGAGGTAGCGGCGCACCGGTCTCACGGTGACATTGACCCCCGCCAACCCGATATCGTTCTCCGCAAATTTTGCCATGTCCGCGAAATCCAGATCCTCCATGTAGGTAAAAGGAACCTCGGTGTCGTTGCGGAAATGCTGGCGCAGGGCGTTGGCGTTGTAGTCGCGGGCCAATCCCAATTCGGTCAGGCGAGGAATGACCACCTCGTTGACGATACGCACAATGTCCGGTTCAGATTTTTCCGTCATCATCCCGCCGACGGTAGTGCGGTAACTGACCATCGGGACCTTGCCGAATCGGTTGCGGTAGTCGCGCACCATGTCCGGAAGATAAAACTCGATTGCGTTGCTGGCGCGATTCTGGACCAAGGGCTTGCCATTGCGGTCGAGGATTTCGCCGCGCACCGCCGGGAGGCGCACGCTCACCTGAGAGCTGTTGCGGATGCGCGACGTATACTCGGATCCTCTGGCTACCTGCAGATACCACAGCCGTCCCAGAAGCAGAAAGAATATGACGAGAGCTATGCCCCCGAGTACTGCCACGCGGAATTCATGCGTGCGTCGTATCATGGCTCGGTGTTCCTGCGCCCGCGTCGACGCGCGATAGCATCATAGGGGAGAATGTTCAGCAGGAGGTAGAAAACCGGCGCCAAGAGCAGCGCCGCGACGGCCGGCCCCGCGATTTGCCACAAAACGTCGGCGTCGAGGACAAGGGCTGCGCGCCGCAGGCACACCATCAAGTATTGTCCGAGCAGCAGCATGAGAGTGACGCCGCCCGACAGGAGGCAGTGCGTTTCCCAGCGACGGCCGGGCAGGAAGGGTTGCAAGATCCGGAGAGAGGCTGAAACCAAGACATAGTAGAGCATAGTCCAGCCGAGGCCAATTTCAACGTGATCGCCATCAACCTGCAGCAGCGACAGATCACTGACCAAGCCGCAGTACAGAGCGAAGGCAATTACGCCGGGAAAAGGGAATAGCAACGCTCCGTAGCAAAAAAGAACCGGGACGAGCAAGATGCGCGCGTCACCGAAGAAAGGCATAGGGGGAATGAACTCCTGAACGAGGACGGCCAGATAAACGGCGGCGACAAGGACCGAGATGCGGATCATTTTTTTCCGAGGACGATGAAGACATCCTCCAATTGGGAGAAGTCCGCAGCGGGTTCGATGATGGCTTGGCCGTCGAGTTCGCGTGTCCGGAATTCTTTCACCACCCCGAGCGGAATACCCGCCGGAAAGACCGCTCCGCTGACGCCGGCGGAGAGCACTCTCGTGCCCGGCTTCAGGTCTGCGTTACGGTTGAGAAAATTCAGGACGAGCTGTGGCGTGGTGCTGCCCGCCACGCGCTGCCCGCTGAGGATGCCCTGTTCGTTGGTTCCTTCCACACTCGCGGCCACGCGGCAGTTCTCGTCGGTCAGCAGCAGCACGATGGAGACATCCTTTGCCACCGTTGTGGTGCGACCGACCAGGCCTTGTGCGGTGAGCACCGGTTGCGATGATTCGACCTTGGAGGAAAAACCGCGGTTCACCGTGACACTGTTCCACCAGCTTGAGGCGTCGCGGCTGAGCACGGTGCAAGGCAGCAGGATGAAGGCCGAACGCTCGCGGTAGCCGAGCGCATCGCGAAGTCGCCGGTTTTCCTCATTGAGGTCGCCGAGCAAGTGGGCCGAGGCGCGCAGCTCGTTGTTCTGGGCGAGCAGCGCCGCATTTTCCGCCTCCATTTCGTCGAGCGTCTTCAATCCCTTGTTCAGTTTGCTGATGCGTTCGTTGATCGCGGCCCCGGCCGATAGCGCGGGGCTCGAGACGTCGAGGAAGCGACCTTGCCAGGCCTTCATTCGGGCGGGCGAAAAGCTCATGAAGGTCACCGCGATCACGGCGGCAACGGCGAGCATGACGAGATGAAGAGGTTTCATCGATGCGGTGCCGGTTCAGGCCGGCGCCAGCTCAGGCGGTTGGTGCGCGGCGTTGGGTGCTGTTCTGGGCGATGCTGCGAAGAACCTCGATCTCGTTGAGGACGCGACCGGTTCCCTCGGCCACGGCGCTCAGAGGGTCATCGGCAATGTGCACGGGAAGACCTGTTTCCTCCCTCAGCAGTTGATCCAGACCACGCAGGAGAGCCCCGCCGCCAGCCAAGACCATGCCGCGATCGACAAGGTCGGAGGACAACTCAGGGGGGCATCGTTCCAGCGTGGTGCGGACCGCATCAACGATGCTATTGAGCGGTTCAGCCAGCGCCTCACGAACTTCTTGGGAAGTGAGGGTGATGGTTTTGGGCAGGCCGGCGACGAGGTCGCGGCCCTTCACATCCATCGAAGATTCCTTGGGCAGCTTGATCGCCGAACCCAGTTTGATTTTGATTTCCTCGGCCGTGCGCTCGCCGATGGCCAGATTGAAGTTGCGCTTGAGATACTGGACTATGGCCTCGTCGAGTTCGTCTCCCGCCACGCGCACGCTGCGACTGAAGACGATGCCGGCCAGAGAGATCAGAGCAACTTCGGTCGTCCCGCCGCCAATATCGATGATCATGTTGCCCGCGGCTTCCTGGATGGGCAGGCCCACACCGATCGCCGCCGCCATCGGTTCCTCGATCAGATAAACTTCGCGCGCGCCGGCGTGCGTGGCCGAATCCTTCACCGCGCGTTTTTCCACCTCGGTGATGCCCGAGGGAACGGCGATCACGACCCGAGGGCGCACCATGCGGCGTCCGCCGTGCGCTTTGCTGATCAAATGGGAAAGCATGGCCTCCGTGATCTCGAAATCGGCGATGACGCCGTCTTTGAGCGGACGGATGGCGATGATATTACCCGGGGTGCGGCCGAGCATGCGCTTGGCCTCGTTGCCAACCGCGAGGACTTTGTTGGTCCCCGCATGCACAGCAACCACGGACGGCTCACGCAGAACAATCCCTTTGTCCCGTACGTAGACGAGGGTGTTGGCAGTCCCCAGATCGATCCCGATGTCGCTGGAGAAAAAACCGAATAATTTTCTGAACATTATGGTGCGTCGGCTTGCTCCGACGATTGTTGGTATTTTCTGTCAGTTTAGCATCGAAGGGCCAGATCTGACTTAACCTGTTATAGGCGCGCCGGGTCAAGGAAAATGGGGCTTTGGCAAGGCTTGTGCCGAGGCGTCCGCCCTGCGACTTTGCCAGCAGGCCTCTTCGGGCCGCTCCTTTCATGAACGGACGCCAACGATTCCTTGCTGCCTGTCGCTGTCAACCAGTGGATCGCCCCCCTGTCTGGATGATGCGCCAAGCCGGCCGCTATCTGCCGGAATACCGGGCTTTGAAAGACGGCCACACCTTCCTGGAAATGATCCGCTCTCCCGAATTGGCCACCGAGGTTACCATGCAACCGCTGGCCCGCTTTTCCTTCGACGCGGCCATCATCTTCAGTGACATACTGGTCGTGCCCGAGGCTTTGGGTCAGCCGTTTTCATTTCGCGAGGGCCGCGGTGTGCAGATGGAGTTTGCTCTTCGCTCCGAGGCGGATCTGGCCCGAATTTCTGCCCATGGTGCTGCGCAAAAACTTGGCTATGTGTATGATGCACTCGCACGAACAAGATCCGTGCTGGGGCAAGATCGTGCCTTGCTCGGATTCTGTGGTTCACCTTGGACGCTGGCGGCGTACATGATCGAGGGAGGGTCATCGGCCGATGGAAGCATCGTCAGGGCCATGGCGTCGCGTCGTGATCCGGCGCTGCAAAAGTTGCTCTCCATGCTCACGGCCACGCTGGCCGAATATTTGCGCGGACAGATCGAGGCCGGGGCTGATGCCGTGCAGATCTTCGACTCATGGGCGGCTTGGTGCGACGATTACGAGGAGTGGTCCTTGCGCTGGGTGCGTGAACTCATCGCCGCGCTTCCCGCAGGGTTTCCCGTGATCTTTTTTGCCCGCGGCCGCAATCGGCAGGCTGCGGCGCTGGCTTCCACTGGCGCCACCGTGCTCTCGCTCGACTGGGAGACATCCCTCAGCGATGCCCGCCGCGCGCTGGGAGATGGAGCGCCCGCCCTGCAAGGAAATATGAATCCATCCTTCCTCGAAGGGGAACCGCTTGCTGCCGCGGTCGCTGCTCGGGAGGTCCTCTCCGACATGGCGCCTTTTCACGGCCACATTTTCAACCTCGGGCACGGTATCCGTCCCGCCGCCCGAACCGAATGCGTTGAGGCGGTTGTCGAGGCCGTGCTTAATTTTCGTCACCAGAGCCATGTCATCGCCGCCGGTTGACCTCGAGTTGGTGCGCAAGCACAACCGACCCGGGCCGCGCTACACATCGTACCCGACGGCGCTGCAGTTCCGCGAAGACGCCGAACCCGGTCGCCTGATCGACGCCGCGCGCGCCGAACGCGGCGGCCTGTCGATCTACTTCCATCTCCCTTTCTGCGAGAGCCTCTGTTGGTTCTGCGGCTGCAACAAAGTCATCACCAGCGACAACGCGCGCGCGGACATCTACCTCGATGCCCTCGAGCGGGAGATGGCGCTTTTCCCCGACGACGGCGTAGCGGAACGCCGGGTCGTGCAACTTCATTTCGGGGGCGGTACGCCGAATTTTCTCAGTCCGGCGCAAATCACACGGCTCGGCCGCGCGCTGCGCTCGCGATTCGATTTCGCCGCGGACGCCGAATGCTCCGTCGAACTTGATCCGCGTTTTCTCACCCTCGATCAGGTCCGTGCCTTCCGCGAAATCGGCATGACGCGTGCGTCCTTCGGCATCCAGGACGTGAACGAGGATGTGCAGCGCGCGGTGCACCGCGTGCAATCCGGCGAATGCAACGAGCGCGCCTTCGCGTGGCTACGCGGTGAGGGGTTCCGCTCGGTCAATGTCGATCTCATCTACGGCCTACCCAACCAGACTCCGGCCAGCTACGCAGAGACGCTCCGCCGGGTGTTGGAATACGCGCCGGACCGCTTCGCCGTTTTCAGCTACGCTCACGTTCCCTGGATGGTGCCTGCCCAGAAAATCCTCGAGCGTTCGTCGTTGCCCGATCCGGGTGACAAGCTGGCCATGCTCAAGCTCGTCATCGAGACATTGACTGGCAACGGCTACGCATTCATCGGAATGGATCATTTCGCGCTGCCCGACGACGAGCTGGTGCGTGCTCTGGAGGCGAAAACGCTCCAGCGCAATTTTCAGGGCTACAGCACGCGAGGTGGCGTCGAGATCCGCGGGTTCGGGGTTTCCGCAGTCTCCCAGACCGCGCGCACCTACCGCCAGAACCGCAAATCGCTCGAGCAATACTACGCCGATCTTGCGGCTGGCCGTCTGCCGGTTGAGCGCGGGCTGGAGTTGGACGACGAGGATATCCTCCGCCGCCACATCATCATGAGACTGATGTGCGACTTCGGCCTGGAGTTCGGCGAGGTCGAAAAACTTTATGGCATCCGCTTCACCGAAAAATTTCGTGACAGCATCGTTCAGTTGGCCGCATTTGCTGAAGATGGTCTGGTCGAACTGACGGAACGCTCCATCCGGGTCACCGGGCCGGGGCGTCTGTTCATCCGCAACATTGCGATGTGTTTCGACGCCTACACAGCGCCCGGCGAAGGCCGCCATTCGAAGACCATTTGATGTTGGACGATTCACGGCGTGCGTTGATTCTCGGTGCCGGACTGACCGGCCTGACGGTTGCTGCTTCCCTGCGGAGGCGAGGGGTTCCTGTCACCGTCCTTGAATCCAGCGCGCGCGCCGGCGGCCCGGTTGCCTCCGAAGAAAGCGCTGGCTTCCTCGTCGAGCGTGGACCGAACTCCATGATGACGGGCGAGCCTGAGGTAATGGGTTTCCTCGCGGACATCGGCATGACAGACGAGATGATCGAGCCATTTGCCAAAAAACGCTTCCTTGTGGCCGGGGGTCGTCCGCAAGCCATGCCGCAAAGCTTCTTCGGCGCCTTCACGACACCGATCTTTTCCCCCGGAGGCAAGTTGCGCGTCCTGCGCGAACCGTTCGTCCCTCGGGCCCTGGTGGAAGATGAGTCCTTGGCGACTTTTGTGCGGCGCCGTCTGGGGCCGGAAATGCTCACTCGTGCCGTCGAGCCATTCGTCGCGGGGATCTATGCCGGAGATCCCGAAATGTTATCCGCGCGCCATGCCTTCCCCAGGCTCTGGAACCTGGAGCAGGCGCACGGTTCGCTGTTGCGCGGGGCGCTGCGCGCGCGCGGCGGCTTGCGGCCACGCGCGTTTTCATTCAAGAGCGGCATGGGTGCACTGCCGGACAAAATGGCATCACTTCTGGGTGGTGATCTGCATTGCGGGGCGCGAGTGCAAAGCATCGTGCGCGAAGGGCGATCTTGGTGTGTGGGGTGGAGTGACGGCGTCACCTTGCACCGGACTCTCGCTGCGGACTTGGTTTGCACTGTTCCGGCTTTCGCGGCGGCATCCCTGCCTTGGCCCGATGAAATAAGAACGGCGCTCGGCGGCCTCGAGGACGTTCCTTATCCCCCGGTGACGATTATCGCGCTCGGGTTCCGCCGTGCCGATGTGGCTCACCCCCTCGACGGATTCGGCATGCTTGTTCCCGCGGCGGAGGGTCGCAACATTCTCGGCACGATTTTTTCCTCCAGTCTTTTTCCCGGCCGCGCCCCGCGGGACCACGTGCTGCTCACCACCTTTGTCGGAGGCGCACGGCAACCGTCCTTGGCGCAGATGGAAGACGGGCCGCTGGAGAGGACCGTCATCTCCGATCTTGCGGATTTGGTCGGGGCTTGCGGGGAACCGGTTTTCCAGGGAATCATTCGCTGGCCGCGGGCTATCCCACAATACAACCTAGGCCACGGCTGCATCATCGGCGCGCTGGAAAAACTGGAAGAGGAGTGTCCGGGACTGCATCTTATCGGCAACTACCGAGGTGGAATCGCGGCGGGCCAATGCATCCACAATGGTTTGCGGCTCGCAGAGACATTGACCAATTCCAATCCGAATACACTGTGAGCAAAAAAGCCGTCCTTCTTCTCAATCTGGGATCCCCGAAATCCACAAAGGTTCCCGACGTCCGCCGTTACCTGCGCGAGTTTCTTTCCGATCCCCGCGTCCTCGACGTGAATCCCGTCCTGCGCGCTATCGTGCTGAATCTCTTCATCCTTCCGTTCCGCCCTCGTCGGAGCGCCGCGGCCTATGCCACGGTTTGGACCGAGCAGGGTTCGCCGCTAATTGCTACCAGCAAAAAGCAACGTGATTTGCTCGCGGCCAAAGTCGACATGCCCGTCCACCTCGGCATGCGATACGGGGAACCCGCTGTGCCGGGCGTCATCAAGCAGATCGTCGCCGACGGTGCCGAGGAGATTTTTCTGGCCCCGCTCTATCCTCACTACGCGATGTCGAGCTACGAGACGGCGGTGGTTCAGGCCATGGAGGAGGTGGCAAGGCAGAAGCCGTCGATCAAGGTCACCCTGCTGCAGCCGTTTTACAACGATCCCGCTTACATCGCAGCGCTCGCGGACGCCACCGCTCCACACCTGCAAGAGGACTACGACAAGATCATCTTCAGCTTCCACGGGGTGCCCGAGCGCCATTTGCGCAAGACCGATCCCTCGCACGCGCACTGTCTCACGGTTCCGGATTGCTGCCACTGCCCCCATCCTGCACACGCCACATGTTACCGGCACCAGTGCGTTCGCACCATGGAACTGCTCGTGGAGAAGTTGGATATTCCCCGGGATAAGACCGTGCTCTGTTTCCAATCGCGCCTCGGGCGCGACCCCTGGCTGACCCCGCAAACCGACGTGACCGTCGAGCGCCTCGGGCATGAAGGAGTGAAGAAAATCCTCGTGATTTGTCCGTCGTTTGTCAGCGATTGCCTTGAGACGTTGGAGGAGGTCGCGGAGGGATGCAAGGAGACCTTTGAGGAGGCGGGGGGTGAGCACCTCAAACTGGTGCCCTGCCTCAACGAGAATCCGCGCTGGATTGATTTTCTGGCCGACCGCTGCCGGCGCTGGGTCAGCGCGGAGCCGTGATGTTCCCGGGAGCAACGATGATGCGCAGCATGGCGGGCAACTCGGGTGCGATGGTTACGGTCTCTTCGGAACCGTTGGAGCGCGCGTAGATTTTTCCATCGGGCGCGGGCCGCCCTGCCTCGAATCCTGCGATCGGATGCGCGCCGACTGCTTCCTCGGCCGAATTTTCCGAGAGCCACGCGTAGAAAAGAATTTTTTGCTCAGGCGCACCCAAACCGGTTTCGGCAGCGCCGGCCGCGGTGCGGAAACTGTCAGCACGCGTTGTATTGAAAAGTTTAACCAATTCAGCAATCTCCTCCGTGCGGCGTGTCCGCCCATCCTCGACTCCGGTCCAGCCCTCGCCGCCGCGCTGCAGTGTCACGACCTTGCCGTCAGACTCCACCCGGATCCGGTCGATGGTATCGATATCGACGTGACCCAGCGACCGATCGCGCAGGGCCTCCGGCGAAATGTCGAAAAGTGACACAGCCGAAGCATCGACCGTAATGTCGCCTCCTCTCGGACCGAAAAAAGCGGAGATAATTTCCGCGCCATTCGTGCTTCCGCGCTGCACTTTGAGTTCGAGTTCCTCGCCACCGCCACGCGGGGTCAAACTGATCGTCGCCGTTTGACCTGGCAACGTAGCCGAGGTCTCCGGCGCGGTTTCTTGCGCGCCGAAGCCTGTCACCCGCAGACCGAGGAGAGGTTCGAGGAAGGCCTGCACCGCTCGCGGGTCGGCCATCGCTTGCACGGGCTTTTCAATCACCCACGCCCCCCGCTCGCGGCGCAGCGACATTTCTCCATCGGATCGCCGAACGGTGAATTTTTCCATGTCGTCGGCGACCAGACTGGTCAGCCGAGGGTCGCGCAAGGAGTCCGTGGCGCGCCCCACCAGTTCGAGAATGTTGGAGGGGATCCGCAC
>JBAXCT010000015.1:0-17947 GCA_037141375.1 Chthoniobacterales bacterium
CGCGAGCCGCAACGCTCGCGACCGGCTTCGTTGCCCGGCGCTTTTCGCACGATCAGGCAACTCCTTGCCACGCAGGGTGCAAGTTTCCTCGGACGCGGGGGCTAGCGGCGGCGATCGGCCTTGCCTCGGCTGCAGGGCGCAAAGATATTTTCCGCATGCCGCAAATCGATAAGCCGCTTGAGGAACTGAAAACTTACCGGGGCATCTCGCCGAAGCCGGCGGATTTCGACGACTACTGGGCCGCGGCCCTGCGCGAGCTGGATGCCACCGATCCGCAGGCCCAGCTGGTGCCGAACAAAGATGTTCACCCTCCCTGCACCGAGGTGTTCGATCTGTGGTTCCGCGGCGTCGGCGGCGCAAAAATCTACGCAAAGTATGCGCGCCCGAAAAACCGCACGCAGCCGGGGCCCGCGCTGCTCATGTTTCACGGCTATACCGGCAGCAGCGGTGATTGGTTGGAGAAGCTCGCCTACGCGGGACAGGGATTGTCGGTGGCGGCGCTCGACTGTCGCGGACAAGGCGGCCGCAGCGAGGACAACACGACGGTCCGGGGCAACACGCAGCACGGTCACTTCGTCCGCGGCCTAGATGACGCGCCGGCAAAGTTGCTCTTCCGCCGCATTTTCCTGGACACAGTCCAGCTGGCGCGCGTGGTGATGTCTTTGCCGGAAAACGACCCTGCGCGCATCGGCACGTATGGTCCGTCGCAAGGCGGCGCACTCTCCATCGCCTGCGCCGCACTCGAACCACGCATCAGCCGCTGCGTCTCGGTTTATCCCTTCCTCTCCGATTACCGCCGCGTGTGGGACCTCGATCTGGCCAACGACGCCTATGTCGAATTGCGCAATTTTTTCCGCATGTTCGATCCGCGCCATGAACGCGAGGAGCAAATCTTCACGCGACTCGGATACATCGACGTGAAGAATCTCGCGCCACGGATCAGGGCCCGCGTGCTCATGGGCCTGACGTTGATGGACCGCATCTGCCCACCATCGACGCAGTTTGCCGTCTACAATGCGATCGAAAGCCCGAAGGAAGCCGTGATCTATCCCGACTTCGGCCACGAAAATCTGCCGGGTTTCGCGGATCGCGCGTTCGATTTTCTTACCGCCCTTTGATCAGGCTCGGAACAATCCGAGCGAGCCAAACTCTTTGCCCAGCACGGTCTTCGACGGAGTCTTCAGCCACCGATCGAGAATGGTGGCGTAGACTTTGCGAAAATCGGTGCTGTGGACAAGATCCCCGCGGTAAAGATCGGTCAGGCTCGGATGCTTGCCGTGCAGACCTCCGTGCAATGCCCCGCCGAAAAGAAAAAGCGGGGCGGCAGCGCCATGGTCGGTGCCAGCGCTCGCATTCTGCGCCACGCGTCGGCCGAACTCGCTGAAAGTCAAAAGGGTCACACGGTTGAAGTTCCCCTGCTCTTTCATGTCACGGCAGAATGCCCCGACCGCCTCGTCGAAGACGGCCAACTGCCGCTCGTGTGCACCGGCTTGGTTGGCGTGCGTGTCGAAACCACCGAGCGAAACATAGTAGACGCGAGAGGGCATCCCGCCACCGATGAGTCGCGCCACGAGTTGCAGGCGCCTCCCAAGATCGCTGGCCGGATATGTCCCCGTATGGTGAGCCCGCCGCAAAATATCCTGCACCTGCGAAGAAGAAGCCACTGCATCGAGCGCGGTGCGCTGCAGAAAGTCCGCGACATGCACATCGGAATGGGCAGATCCGAACAGCATGTCGATCGATCCACCGGCAGGCGCCGCGGCATCATCTTCCTGTTCCGTTGCCGCAGGATCCATGCCCTCGCGGTACTGGTAGTCCTGCGGCGCACCGATGGAGATGGCCTTTCCGCTCTTGGAGCGCAGCGCCTGCGGTGTCTGGTCGCCAATCGCGATGGCGGCACCCGGATCCTCTCCCGCGCAGGCCGCATCGCAGTAGCGTCCCAACCAGCCATAGGCCTCGTTTTTGTCCGCATCGCTCGCCGTGTGCCAGATTTCGGTCGCGCGGAAGTGCGAGCGGTTGGGATTCGGGTAGCCAACACCCTGAACGATGGCCGCGCTGCCCTCGCCTTGGAGCACCGCCAGATTTTTCAGCGACGGGTGCAGTCCGCAATAATCATCGAGGCGGTGCACCTTGTCTGCCGCGACAGCCAGACGCGGGCGGGCCTTGAAGTAGGCATCATCGGCGTAGGGGATCACCGTGTTCAGGCCGTCGTTGCCTCCGGCCAGCTGCATGACAACGAGGATGGTGTCATCCTTACCCGTGACCGGCGTCAAGCTCGCCGCCGCCACTCCATCGAGGGCGGCGAAGGTGCGGCTGACAAAGGACGGCACTGTCGGGGCAACGGCGCCTCCGAGAATGACGGTGCGCAGGAAGTTGCGGCGGGTGAAAAAAGAGTCGTTCATTGGTCAGCAGAGGTTGTATTCGGGCGAGGCAAGGAGGACGGTCGATGCCTCACGCACGACCGCGTCGTCGCTAGGGAAGGGTTTTCCAGACAGCACTGCGGAGAGCCGGTGCCGCGTGGCGGGAGCGGGCGGGGCCGCGAGAAATACCTGCGCGAGCCGTTCGGTCAGAGCCTCTGCGGAAACGCGGGAAGCTTGCGGCGCAACCTTAAGCCACGCCGTGGCGTCCATTGTTCCCGCTGTCTCAACCGGCAGCGGGGCTGCGGCGAGCGTGAAAAGTTGCGCCGTGTTGCTGCGGCGGATGAGCGTCGCGCTGTTGATCCAGGCAACACCTCCGTCCCAGCCCTTCACACTCGGGGGCGTGAAGAGGTCTTGGCCGAGCTCCGCCGTAAGCGGAAGCGAGAGCCCCATCGGAAGGAGCTGCCGTCCCGTCTCGCGCGCAACCTGAACGAGCCACTGCACGGGGCTCTTGATTTGCACGGCACGAGCGCGGTCCGCATAAAATTCCGGCAACGAGAACATTCTCTCCAGCAATTTGCCGGTGTGAAGATCGTTCGCGCGGTAATACGCGGCGAGAGATTTGACGAGGGCCGGCTCCGGCTGGGGGTAGGCGTAAAATTCCCAGAGTTTGGTCGCGAGGAATTCCGCGCAGCGCGGCTGCGCGCAGATGATGCTCACCGCTTCCGACACGCCGAAATTCCCCGACCTGCCGAAAAGTGTTTTGCGGCCGGCATCAAAGCGGCGGCGGACAAAATACGACTCAGCCGTTTCCGGTTTGATCTGCCATCCGGTGAAACATCGCGCAGCCTCGCGGACGTCGTCTTCGGTATAGTTCCCTTCGCCGAGCGTGAAGAGTTCCATGATTTCGCGGGGGAAATTCTCATTCGGAGCCTTCGCCTGGCTTTCCTTCCCGTCGAGCCACACAAGCATGGCAGGATCAACGACCATCGCGGTGCAGAGTTTCGTGAACGACCCCAGCCCAAGGCGGCGCAGCGTTTCGTTCTGCATGCGGATGAGGTGGTTGCATCGCACCTTCGCCAGGCTGGTGGCGAAGTGTCCGTGCCAGAAAAGCGTCAGCTTCTCGATCCCGGCCCCGGCCGGCGCGCGCATCCGTTCGAGCCACCAGGCACGCAAGCGGGCGATCTCCACCTTCCGCTCGCGGTTGAATTCCTGCACGGCGCGCCGCGCTGCGGGGGTTTTGTCGCTGGCCTTGGCGTCGCGCCGGAGAGCGCGGAGCCGCGCGGACTCGCCGGGATCGGTCGCCGGCGCGGGCACGGGGTTGGTCGACACCGCCAGCGTTTTGGCCACCGCGGCATCCAAACCGAGGTCGGCAAGTTCCTCCACCTCCTCGGGCGTTCCGCCGAATGCGGCTCGGCGCAGCAGGTGCGCAGCCGTCTGACGGTTCCACGTCAATTTTCCCGGAGCATCCATGCAATCTATTCAACCCCACCCAAGCAGCGAAGTTGCACGCTAGCAAACCGCTATTCCGGCCCGGAAGTGAGACCCCGCACGCGCATCAGCCGGAAAAGCAATTTCTTATCCGCCCCGGCCGGTCATACTTCCGGTTATGAAATCGGATCAAGATCTCTACAAGCAACTGCGCGATCTGCCGAAGGAACAGCTCTGGAGATCGGAGGTGCCGCGATTTGATGCCGCCTCCCAGCGCGAGCGAATGCAGACGGTGGCCCTGATTCGTGCTCTCGGAACAATTTTCTCGCGCTTCGGGACGGATGAAGAAAAGGCGGCGGTGCGCGGGTGGCTTATTGCCCTGCTGAAAGACCCGCAGGAAAAGGTCCGACGCTACGCCATGGCGGCACTGCCAAAGATCGGCGGAGATGAAGGTGTCGAGGCGCAGATGTTGAGCCTGCTCAAGGAGAACGGCGGCGAGAGAGAGAAACGGCATCTTGGCCGTGCACTGGAGAAGATCGGGGGGAGCGCGACGCTCGCGTTCATGGCGCAAGGGGAATCGCTCCCGGAACTGACGCAGCAAAAGGTGCAGGCGGCCATCGCCCGGCGCGAAAACCCCGGCACGGTGGAACTCGACGCATTGCTCCCGGGCAAATCCGGGATGCAGATTAATCTCCGCTGCCGACGGGGCTTGGAGAAGATCCTCGGGGAGGAGGCCGAGGCGCAACTCGATCCAAGCATTTTCCGCCTCGGACCGGTCCGGCCGGGATGTGTGACGCTGACTCCGCTGAAGCCATTCTCCCTAGCCATGCTGTATGAGATGCGTTGCTTTGCGACCGTGGGCATCCGAATCGGTCTGATCGAAAACGGCACGGGGTCTGAATGGGAGGATGCCCTCGCTGGCTGCATCGCTTCCTCGACGGCCCGGAAGATCATGCTGGCCGCGACCAACGGAGCGCCGCGCTACCGCGTGGATTTCCCTGCGCGCGGTCATCAGCGGGGTGCCATCCGCAACGTGGTGCAGCAAGCCCACGCACTCGCGCCCGAACTCCTCAACGATGCCCGTCAGGCTCCGTGGTCGGTAGACGTGACGCCGGTCGGTAGCGGACCGAGGAAACAGAGGGACGCTCTTGTGGAACTGCGACCCCGACTCTACCCCGATCCGCGCCTTGGGTATCGTCAGGATGACATCTCCGCGGCCTCGCACCCGCCATTAGCCGCCTGCATGGCGCGGTTGGCGGCACAGGCCAGCCCTGACAGCGAGGAACCCCGGCAGGTGATTTGGGATCCTTTCTGTGGCTCGGGGCTGGAGTTGATCGAACGCTCGATGCTTGGCGGTGTCTCGGCCGTGCATGGCACAGATCTCGATCCGGCGGCGATCGGGATTGCCCGAGCCAACTTTGAAGCTGCAGGCCTGGAGAATGTTTCCGGGATGTTCACCCGCTGCGATTTCCGGAACGCGGAAGAACTGGCGGGTATCGCTCCGGGCAGCATCACGCTGGTCATCACCAATCCTCCGCTCGGCCGACGGATCCGGGTGAAGGACATGCCCGGACTCATCGCCGACCTCCTCCTCGCTGCAACCAAGGCGCTGGAACCGGGGGGCCTTCTCGTCTTTACCAACCCGCTGCGCGATGGGCCGAGTTCGCCCTCCCTTAAATTAGAATACCGCCAGACGGTCGATCTGGGGGGGTTCGACTGCCAGCTCGAGATGTACAGCAAGCTTGTGGCGCGAGGGGACGGAAAGATTAGAATGCCGAAGCAATGAAGAGGCTCCTGCCATTTGCGTTGGTGCTGCTGGCAGGGATATTCGTCGGCTTCTCGGCCAACCGCCTCCGCGAAGGGCGTTCCGCCAAGGATGCGAATGATCCTGCGTTGAACGAGAAAAAATGGCAGATGGAAACCTCCGCCTTGGAGAGAACGCTGACCGATGTTCACGAAGAAGAGAGACCGGAGGGAAAAATCTCCGCGCGCGCGGCGAAGAGGGCGGAGATCAGCCGGATGTCGCTCGAGCAGGTACAGGCAAACTTGAAGCAACTGAACAATGCCGCACCCGGACCCAAGACAGATCGTCTCGAGCAGGAATTGATCGAACGCTGGTCCGCTCTTGATCCGCGCGGTGCCGCCGACTACGCGGCGCAAGCCTACGCGCAAGGCGCCAACGAAACGGTGCTGCGCAAAGCCGCGGAGGCGCTTGCCTTGGCCGATCCCGCCGCGGCGTCCGCCTGGGCCGCCGCGCTCGAGTCACCGCTCGTCCGCGACACCGCGCTCCGGCACGTCTACCGCAAGTGGTCGGAGAGCAATGCTGCCGCCGCCGCGGCCTCGCTGGACTCCCTGCCCATCGGATCCGCCCAACTGGTCGCCGCCTCGGCCATCGGCAAGCAGTTTGCGGATGAAAATTTAACTAGGTCGCTCCAATGGGTGAACTCGCTCGATGGCGCGGTGCAGACTGCGGCGATGCGCAGTGTGCTCTCCCGCTGGGCCATCACAGATCCTGCGGCGGCCGGCGCATGGGCGATGCAGCAAAACTCTCCCGGCTTGCGCAGCGAAGCGATGAAACTCCTTGCCTCCGATTGGGCGCAACGCGATCCGGCCGCCGCCCTCGCCTACGCCAACGCGATCGAATCTCCGGCCGTGCGGGCCGAATATGTGCAGGCGGCATTGCAGCGATATGCACTCAGCAATCCGCAGGGCGCCGCCACATGGCTCGCGGGCGCCGAAGCCGTGCCTTACGTCAAGGCGGCGATCGGCGGCATCACATCCCAATGGGCCTCATTCGATCCTATGGCCGCGTCGGGATGGGCCGCATCCATCCAGGATCCCAAGCTGCGCAACCGTGCCATCGCAGCCGTTTCGCGCTCGTGGGGAAACACCGACCCCGCACAGGCCGCGCAATGGATCAGCGGTCTGCCTGATGCCACGGCGCGCGACGCGGCTACGGCAGCATTCAGCTCCGTGCTTGCGAAAAGCGATCCGACCACGGCGGCGCAATGGGCGGCGGGAATCACCGATGCCGCCGCCCGCGAGCGTTCACTCACGCAGGTGGTACGCGATTGGAAGCGCACGGATCTAACCGCCGCCACGGCTTTCATCCAGTCATCCTCGCTGCTGCCGGCAGACCTGCGCCAAAAGCTGATGCAGTAATGGAACGAGCGCTGGCGCGCCCCCGCCAACTTTTTCGTCCTGCAGGTGCCGGCTGGGCGATGGTGACCAAGCAGTTCAAGATCGAGTTCAAGAAGCAGCGCGAGCTCAACAAGGAGAAGACCACCTCAGAAGCCATGCTCGAAATCCGCTTCGATCTGGAAGGGCCCGACAGCTTTCATTACTTGGACGACATCAAACTGGTGCCGGGTGCCGGATAGAGCGCGCTGCAGGACCTCAGCGTGGCGCGTATTTCACCACGGCTTCCTCGCTGATCACTCCGATATAAGGAAGGTTGCGGAACCGCTCCATATAATCGAGGCCGTAGCCAACAACGAATTCGTTGGCGATGTCAAACCCGACGTAGTCTGCTTCCAGTTCCCTCGCGCGGGGCACATCCTTGCGCAGGAGAACGCAGATTTTGATGCCGAGCGGGTTGGCCTCGGCCATGAGTTTATCGCGGATGGCATGCAACGTGTGGCCACTGTCGAGGATATCGTCGAGGATGAGAACGTGGCGGTTGCGCACATCCGGCAGGCGATCCTGGTTGAATCTCACGCGGCCCGTGCTCGAGACGCCGTGGTAGCTTGAGACGCTGAGGCAATCGAGCCGCAGGGGCATCTGCATCCGGCGCAAGAGATCAGCACCGAACATAAGGCTGCCGTTGAGCACGGCGACCACCGTCAGGTCCTTGCCGACATAGTCGCCGGAGATCTGCTCCGCCATCTCGTCGAGGCGGCTCATGATGGTCGACTCGTTGAAAAGGATGCGACGGATCTCGCTCCGCATTTCGCCGGCGCCGGAGGCCATGCTAAGCGCCAACTTCCCGTCGCACGTCGGGAAGCGTACCGGCCGAGCCGAGCATCTTGTTCTTGTGGCCGATAAATTTCGCGTATTCCTCGACGAAGATCTTGCCCGGCGGACGGAAGTCGAACTCGCCCGGCTTGTCGTGGAAAAATTCGCGGTGCACGCGGGTCCAGATGAGGCGGCCGTCCGTGTCGATGTTGACCTTGGTCACGCCGAGTTTGGCCGCGGGGAGATATTCGTTCTCATCGACGCCGCGCGCGCTCTCGTCGAGCTTGCCGCCGGCCGCATTGATGCGCTTCACCTCATCCTGTGGGACGCTCGAACTGCCGTGCATGACGAGCGGGTAGCCCGGCAGCAATTGCTGGATCTCCCGGAGCACATCAAAGTGCAGGCTCTGCTGTCCCTTGAACTTGTAGGCGCCGTGGCTGGTGCCGATGGCGCAGGCCAGAGAGTCGCAACCGGTACGGACGACGAATTCCTTGGCTTCGGACGGATTGGTCAGGCACGCGTGCCCCTCGTCGACATGGATATCCTCTTCCACTCCGCCGAGCATGCCGAGTTCGGCCTCGACGCTGAGGCCCTTGGCATGGGCCCGCTCGACGACGCGCTTCGTGATGGCGACGTTCTCATCGAACGGCGCGTGGCTCGCGTCGATCATGACCGAGCTGTAAAAGCCCGAGTCGATGCAGTCGTAGCAGGTCTCCTCGTCGCCGTGGTCGAGATGGACGGCGAAGACAGCATCCGGAAAAATTTCCTCCGCGGTGCGGATGAGCGACTCGAGCATGCGCTTGTCGGCATATTTGCGCGCGCCCTTGGAGAGCTGGATAATGAAAGGGGCTTGGCTGTCGACGCAGCCCTTGAACAGACCGAGGGTCTGCTCCATGTTGTTGATATTGTAGGCTCCGACGGCGTATTGGCCGTAAGCGATTTTGAACAGTTGTGCGGTCGTGACGATCATGGCGAACCTCCATAAAAACCGCGGAGTCGAACGGCGGCAAGGCCAAAGGGCCTCGATGCGGAAATAGTGCCCTATTGCCCCGCGGCGGCGCCTAATCGGCAGTGGCGGAGGACAATATCGCCAGCCTCGAAGTTGACGAACGAGCCGGTCACGGTGAGCTGCTGGCCAGTCTCGGCCATGGGCTTCGAGTTGGTCTCGTTGCCGACGCCGTCCACGGTGCGTACTTGAACTTCGCTGCCATCCTCCGGCACGTAGAGCTGAGTCTTGGGCTCAAGGTCAGAATTTTCGAAGAGGCATTTCACATCCGGGCCCGGGCCATCGGTCGTCGCCAGGGTCACGGCAACCGCCGCGCTCTCGACCGTCATATCGCCACCTGCAATCGCGGAAACAGGGCCCGACACAGTAAGCAATTTGCCTTGGTATTTGGCCTCGGCGGCGGCCTCGTTCTGCGAAAATTCGGTGGCGAGAGTCTTCCAATCGATAGGCGCGTCTTGCGCGAGGGATAGCGATACGGAGGCAGCGAGAAGGAAGGCGGGGGCGATGGCTCGTTTCATGGCAAACAGCATGGCACAAATGCGGCGCGAGGGGAACCCCCAGGCGAGCTGTTCCTAAAAAAGCTCTGCCTGCGAGGGCTTGCCCACCTGTGCCACGACCCTCTCGTACTCGGCGAGCAAGGTTCGGAATTCGCATTTCCCAGCCAAGGACACCATCGCCGCGGGATCTGGTGCGAGGCGCAGATCGGACAGCGCCACCGGTATCGGCAGCGCATCATCAAGCCGCACGAGTTCGATGTTATCGCGGATGCGCGCGGAGGAGGCCTCGAGCTTGGCGCGCAATTTTTCGTTTTTGACGATGCCGGGGTCGGCGAGCAGCGTCATCGTGCCGCCGTGCTCGAGCACGAGCTTGGCCGCGGTCTTGGGGCCCACGCCCTCCACGCCGGGGATATTGTCGACCGCATCGCCGGTCAGCGCGAGCACGTCGGGGATGGATCCGGGGGGAACACCCCATTTGGCCTCGACCTGCACGGGCCCGAGCAGGGCGAAGCCTTCTTTGCCTTCGCCGACATCGGATTTGTTGGTCGAATAAATGCCCACGCCCTCACCGACCAGCGCGTAGATGTCCTTGTCATTGGTGGCGATGATCACGTCGTGCCCGTCACGTCGCGCCGCCGCCGCGTAGGATGCGATAAGATCGTCGGCCTCGTGCCCCTTGAGGCTCACATTGTGGAGGCCGAGCGCGGCAACCGCTTCCTCGATGACGGCAAACTGGACCTTCAGGTCGCCGGGCGTTTCATCGCGCTGCTGCTTGTAGGAGGGCAGCAGCTCCATGCGCCGCGCGGGGAGACCCGCATCCCACACAATGGCGGCCAGATCGGGTTTGAGATCGGAAATCATTTTGCGCACCGCCTTGACGAAACCAAAGACCGCATTGGTCGGCTCGCCGCGCGAATTCCTCAGGCCCTGGATCGCGAAAAACGAGCGGTAGGCGTAGTAGTGACCGTCGACGAGCAGCAAGCGCATGGCAAAAGGCTAATGGCCGTCGGCCTGAGAGAACAGTTCGAGTTGGTCGGCTGCCGCGGAGACCGGAGACGGGAGATCGAGTCCCAGCTTGTCGGCCAGGCGGCGGGCGGTGTCCACGGCGAACCCCTCGTAGTGATTGTTGGCAAAAACATAGACTGCCGGTGCGTCGCTGTGATGACGCATTTTGACCGCCCAGTGGTCCAGGGCTGTGTCGCGGGGCCAGAGCAGCCTGTCATAGCGGTGCGTCTCGCGGCCGTCGGGCCCGTATTTGGTACGAAAATCCCCGAGCAGTCGCACGTAGAGATGAGGCGCCGTGACCGGCAGAAAACCGAAGCCGGATTTCTTCTCGTCCGAGAGCGGCAGATTGTCGGTCCAGACCCACGCGACGCTGTGCTGTTCGAGCAGTCCGGCGGCGTGCGGCGTCTCCCAACTCTCATGGCGAAACTCGATGGCGAGCGGGATGTGGGACGGCCATTCGCGCAAAAAGGCGCGGAGAATTTTCTCCTCGTGCGCACGGGCATGGAAGGACGGCGGCAATTGCAGGAGAGCGCAGCCGAAGCGCGCGCCCAGTTCGTCGGCCAGATGCCTCATCATGCTGATCTCCGGGGCCGGATTCTCCAGCCGTTTTTCGTGGCTCAATGTCTTGGGCAGCTTCGGGCAAAAGCGGAAATTCGGTCCGGCCAACTCCGCCCAATGATCGACCGTGCGGGCCGACGGCATGTGGTAAAAACTCGAGTCCATCTCCACGGCGTGAAAATGGCGCGCGTAGAACTCCAGCCACTGGTTCCGCGGCAGCGCGTGCGGATAGAAGATGTCGCGCCAGTCGTCGAAACTCCATGCACAGGTCCCCAGCCAGACGCGGTCCGCGGCGAGAGCGGGGAAACGCGTGTTCACGCGCGGGGAGGCAGCGCCTCTGAGGGCCGGCGGCGCCACGGCAGGCGGGCGGGACGATGACCTTCGATGTAGTAGGCGATGGCCGCGCGGCCCAACGCGTAGGTCCCCGCGCCAGCCACGCCGCCAGAGATCATGTGGCCCCACACCGGCAGGATTTTTACCGCGGCGCGTGCGGCTTCCCGGAAGACCAGCCCCGCACCGAAGCCAAGTCCAAGAGACGCGGCGAATTCGCCGGCCAAGCGCAGAGAAAAATCACGACCGCTCACGTAGATGATCAGCGAGACCATGAAGAGCTGCAGGCTGAGCAGCACAGGAAAGTCGGCCAAGGGAATCGGCTGCACCCCGATCACACCGGCGACCGCGCCGAAGGCTTTGAGCACCGTACCCGCCAGGCGTGCCTGCGCCCCGCGTGCGGCGAGGAAGCGCGCCATCTCAAGCTGCGCATCCTCGGGTAAGTAATCGCACAGTCGGTCGCCGAGCGCCGCGCGCTCCTGGGCAGGGAAACCGATCTCCAGACCCGCGCGCGGGAGATGGGCAGAAAAAACAACAGAAGAAGAGGCCCCGGCGGTTGCGAGGGTATTCAGCACACGCGCCACGTCGGCGGATTCGCCGAGAGCAAGCACGGCCAAACCCGCGGGGCTACCCCCCTCGCGCGCCGGCGCAGTGGACAAAATCTCCGCCGCGCGTCGCGCCTCGCTCTCGCCGGTCTGCGCGCCCGCGACATAGAGGAAAACATCCGCCGGCGCACCGGTCAGCTGACCCGAGCCGCGCAGGTCAGCCATCTCGATCGCGCCGGCGCCACGGACACCAGTCCATGGTCCTCGCAGCAAAGGCGCATGCAGGACGATGCGCCCGGCGAGCGCGTTGACCAGAGCGGGCAGTTCGATGCCCGGGTCGCCGAGCACAGCGACACGCGGGGGGCGCTGGCGCAGAAAGATTTCCTTGATTGGATCAAGCTCGCGCAGCACCGGCTCCTGCAGCGAGCCGGGCAACTTGCCGAGCAGTGCAGCGAGTTTCTCGTAGCCGGCGAGCAGGGCGGGACGACTCATGCCAGCGAGGGCAACAAAAGGCCGAGGTGCGCGTCGGGAGCGACGCGGCGGAAGACTTGCTCGATGCGCCCGTCGCGGCCGAGCACGAAGGTGGAACGCTCGGTGCCCATCGTTTTCTTGCCATCCCTCTCCTTCTCCACCCAGACACCGTAGGCTTGGACCATTTGGTGCTGCGGATCCGACAGCAGCGGAAACGGCAGGCTGTATTTCTCGATAAAAGCGAGATGCGAGGCGATGTCGTCCACGCTGACGCCAAAAACTGCGGAACCGGTCGGGGTGATGTCCGTCCACGCGTCGCGCAATCCGCAGGCTTGGCTCGTACAGCCCGGGGTGTCGTCCTTGGGATAAAAATAAAGAACAACTCTCTGGCCGGCGAAATCGGACAGGCGGACCTCGGTCCCCGCGCCGTAGGTGCCGCCCACGGCGGTGGCTTGAAAGTCAGGAGCCGGGTCGCCGGCGCGTAATTCGGTCGTCATTACCTCAAGATAAGACAAAAAGGCGGCGCGTGCGCGAAAAGAAAATGGGTTCAGCCGATCATACCGCCGGCAATATCGTGCAATTCGTCGGCCACGCGCTGCCGCTCGGCCGGGTCGATGCGGTCGATAAAGAGGACGCCGTCGAGGTGGTCGATCTCGTGCTGAAGGGCGCGGCCGAGCAGACCCTCCGCCTCGAATTCCACCGGATTGCCGTCGAGGTCGAGAGCGCGCGCCCGCACCGCGGCGTGACGCTCCACATCGGCGTAGATGCCGGGAATGCTCAGGCAGCCCTCGGCGCTCGTTTCGCTTTTGCCTGGAATCGGCTCGAACTCGGGATTGATCAGGACCATGGGCATGTGCTTGCGGACGGGCCGCGACTTGCCCCCGATGCGCAGCACGCTGGGCCGTTTTTTCGCCTCGCTCACATCGATCACAATGATCCGCCGCGCCACCCCGACTTGGTTGCCGGCCAGTCCGCAGCCGTCGTAGGCGTTCATCGTCCAAAGCATATCGTCGGCCAAGCTGCGCAAGGCGTCGTCGATCTTGGTGATGGGCGCGGCTTTGGCGCGCAGGACGGGATGTCCGAGTTTTATGACTTTAAGCATGGTCAGGGATGCGAAGGTTCCGGCGGGCGGGTGAAGGCCGGGAGATTGCGGATGCCCGCCTGCTGCAGGGCATCGAAAAGTCGCACGATCACGCGGTAGGGCACATTCTCATCGGCCTGCAGAGCCACGCCGCGCCCGGGGCTCGTCTTCTCCGACTGGCGCAGCGCCTCGGCCAGACCGTCGAGCGTCACGACCTGGCCGCCGAGCTGGATCGTCTGCTCGTCCTTGATCTCGAGGATAACGGGCTCATCTTTTTTCTCGCTCTCCGCGGCTGTCCGCGACTCGGGCAGCGCGATCTTCAGCTGCGGCGAATTCTTTTTGAATGTCGTGGTGACGATGAAAAAAATGAGGAGGATCGTCAGGATGTCGATCAGCGAGACGATGATGACGGTCGGCGCGCGGCGCTTACGCGTGTAGAACTTCATGGTCGCCGCCGCGCCCTCAGGGCCTCTCCGGATAACATTTGGCCAGCAGGTCCGCGATGAGTCCCTCCATGCTCACGGCCATGGTCTCGATCTTGCGCTGGAAATAACTGTGCGCCACGAGGCTCGGCACCGCGACCGCGAGGCCGACGATGGTCGTGTTGAGGGCCTCGGCGATGCCGCGCGCCACGGCGACAGGAGCGGCGCCGCTGACACCGCTGCCGAGCGCCGCGAAGACGGCGACCAAGCCGGACAGCGTGCCGAGCAGCCCGAGCAAGGGAGCCACGCCGGTGGTCATCTCGAGGGTGGACATGCCGCTTTCCATGCGCACGACCTCATGGCGGGCGCAGACCTGGACCGCCTCGATATTTTCCTGCCGCGACCAGTTGAGATGCGAGAGGCAGACGGAGACGATACGGGCGAGCGGCGATGAGTTTCTCTCCGCCTCGCGCAGGAGATGCTCCATCGGCTCTCCCGGCTGGAGGTTGACGATGGCCCGCTCGAGATCCGCCGGAAGGATGAGCCGCTCGCGCAAGGCGAGGGCGCGCAGCAGCATGATCGTCCCCGCGCTGAGGGAAAGAAGGAGCAGCAGGATCATGAAGAACCCGCCGTTGACGAAAAATGCGACTGCTCCGGAAAATGCCCCGCTCATGGCTTAATAAGAAATAATACTGAAGGTGAAATCGATCTCGATCTGGCCGCCTTCCAGCGTGGGCAAAACGTCCGGCGGGATGGGCGGAATCTCCGCTGCACGTATAGACTCGATGGTCACGATTTCAAAACTTTCATTCGAGGTGTTCGACAGGACACGAGGGTTCCTTGCCTTGCCGTTCTTGTCGATGTTGAACAGCACGGTGACCGAGCCCAGGCTGAACATGTCCATGCGCGAGCTGATGTAGTAGTTCCAGTTGGACCCGATGGCGTCGCTGATCGCTTTGCGGTAGCGGCCGAGCGGGGTGCTGAGCGAGGCCAGGGAGGCCTTGCCGCGATTGCTCACATTGCCGCTCAGGCGGGTGGCCCTCGCCTGCCGTTTGTAGGAGGGCGGGCTGGACGGCAGGGCGGGCGGTGGCTGCTGCTTCTTTTCCTCCGGCGCCTCCTTCTGCTCTTCCGCCACGGCGACCGCGATGCCGCTTTCCGGCTTGGGCTTGATTTCCTCGCGCGGAGGAAGCTGCGCCTTTTGCTCTTGCTCGGGTCGGGTCGGCTCGGCGGGAGCCGCGGCGGGCGGCGCGGCGGGGGCAGGAGGCGCTTGGCTGGGTTTAGCCAAGGCGAGTTCCTGGGTTTCCAGTTCGAGAAAAGACTGGTCCCGTCCGGCCTGCGTGGGGAGTTCGTCCGGCGCGGCGGCCGCATCGGGTGAGGCGACGGCCGTGTTGCGGTCCGACTCGAAGGAAGTTTTGTCCGGTGCCTCGGATTCCGGCGCGGATGTTTCGATGAAGCTCGGCTTGTCCGGCGCAGGCGGCTCGACCAGCGTCACGGTGATCGCTTCATCCGGAGGTGGCGGCGGCGGGACCGGCATCGCGAGGTAGAACCATGCGACGGTGAGGATCGCCACGAGGTGCAGGAGCAGAGAAATCAAGAAGGCGAGGCCGGTCCGGCGGCGCACCTCACGGCGTTCGGAGTGGCGATCGCTCATCCTCCCCTCCCCTGCGTCGTGCGCGCGTGGTGAAAAAGATACTGCTGCGCGTAGCCGGCATGCGGACCGAAACGTGCGGAAAGTTTTTTCTCCAGAGCGAGCGGCGTCGGCTTGCCGCGGCCGCGCCAGTAGCTGCGCTTGAGGATGCGCTCGATCCATGTGTCGACCGGAAATGCAGCGAGGCGCCCGAAGCCGAAGAGCATGGCGCAGTTGGCCACCTTGCGGCCGACGCCGGGAAGGTCGCACAGCGCGTCACGCAAACCCGCATCGTCCCGCGATTGCAGTTCGTCCAGATCGATATCGCCCGACGCGATACGCTGCGCGGTAGCGCGCAAATTTTTCGCGCGGTAGCCCAGTCCGCAGGAGCGCAGATCCTCCTCGCTCGCCGCGGCGATGGCCGCCGGCGAAGGATAGGCGCGCAGGTCAGTGCCCCGCACGGCCCGGCCGAATTTGCCGCGCAGCGCGACAGACATCTGACGGATGTGCGCGACTTGTTTCATCGAGGAAGTGATAAAGGTGGCCAAGCATTCCCATGCCGGCTGGCGGATGATCCGCAACCCGCGGCAAAACTCCAAGGCTGCAAGCATGGTCTCATCCCGGGGAAAGCCCTCGTAAATTGCCGCGAGATCGTGATCGATCGCGAAATAGGAGGCCACCATCTGCGGATCGCCTTGCATGACCTCGAGCCGGTGGCGCGACTCCCTCACCACGGCATGGTGTCCGCCGATGAGGCCCTCCCACGCGCCTCCAGGCAGCTCGCGCCAGTGGAAAACCTGGCCGCATTCCAAGGTGGCGCGAAGATTGATCTGGTCGGTCTTTGCCATGCGGGCAAGCAGAGGCATCGCGCGCACCTTGCGCTCAATCCATCAGCTTGGCGGGAAGAAAAAATTCGAGCACACCGAGTCCAGCGCGCGGGTTTTCCTCGCAATCGATGGCGGCGAGCAGACTTTTGCGCACGTGCAACGAGTCCGGACTTTCCATCCCGAGCAACATGGCGGCGAGCCTTCCGAGGTCGGGTTGGTGCCCGACGAGCATGACGGACGGAAAGCGGACATATCCCCGCAACTCATGG
The DNA here is from genome assembly GCA_037141375.1 of Chthoniobacterales bacterium. Taxonomy (GTDB): domain Bacteria; phylum Verrucomicrobiota; class Verrucomicrobiia; order Chthoniobacterales; family JACTMZ01; genus JACTMZ01. The sequence goes on from JBAXCT010000015.1 coordinate 16,381, forward strand.
AGCGCGGCTGCAGGATCCATGCCGCACGCGGCCCACGGAGCCTCGATCAGCTCCGCTTCGCCGAGATGCTCCGCGACAAGCTGGGCGGTCTGCCGCGCGCGGGTGACCGGACTGGCGAGAATGATCGGCGGGGCCAACTCGTGGAGACGGCAAAATTTCCCCACGCGCCGCGCCTGCTGCTCGCCCTTGAGCGTGAGGCGCCGCGCGTTGTCGTTGAGGGCCACCGACTCCGCTTCCGCGTGCCGGAGCAAATAAAGCATCATGGCCTGCTCACATCACCATGCCGCCATCGACGACGAGGGTCTGGCCCGTGATGTAGGCGGCCTCCGCACTCGCCAAATAAGCCACGGCGGATGCGATGTCCTCCGGGGCGCCGAAGCGGCCGAGGGGAATGCGCTCGACGACCGCGGTGCGGATGCTCTCGGGCAGCACATCGGTCATGTCGGTTTGGATGAAGCCCGGGGCGACGGCGTTGACCGTCACACCGCGGCCGGACAATTCGCGCGCAATGGTTTTGGTCAGACCGATGAGACCCGCCTTGCTCGCCGCGTAGTTCGCCTGGCCCGCATTGCCCATGATACCGCTGACCGAGCTGATGTTGATGATGCGCCCGCTGCGCTGCTTGGCCATGGGGCGCTGGATGGCGCGGATAAAATTGAAGGCACCCTTGAGGTTGGTATCGACGACGATGTCCCAGTCTTCCGAACTCATGCGCATGCTCAAGCCGTCGCGAGTGACGCCCGCGTTATTGACCAGGATGTCCACTTTGCCGAGGTCCTTGAGGATTGTGTCGCCCAGCTCCTGCACGGCGTTGAAATCGGCTACATCGACCGCGTAGGCCTTGGCCACGCCCGGATGGGCCGCGTTAATCGCGTCCGCCGTCTTGGCCGCGTTGGCCTCGGTGCGACTCACAACCGCGACCCTCGCTCCTTCGTCGGCCAGTTTCTTGGCGATCGCCTCACCAATGCCCCGCCCCGCCCCGGTGACGATGGCGGCCTGTCCCTCGAATCGTTTGCTCATAGCAAGACATCAAACACCACGCGGGCGGTGGGGAGCAAACACTATGGAGAACTCGAGACAGGATGCTGGCTGGGGCCCATGTTGATCAGCGGGGCGCTGGTGATGATCTGGTTGGGGATCGAAACGATGTGTCCTTCTTCGGTGCGCACCCGCGTGCTGCGCAGCCCGATGTTTTCCACCACTCCCGTGATGCGTCCCTGCCGGATCGTGTCGCCCACCTCGAACGTGCGATCCATGAGGATGGCGAGAGAGCCGAAGAGATTGGCCAGCGTCTCCTTCGCGGCGAGGGCCACCGCCAGGCCGCCGATACCGAGTCCGGCCAGCAAGCCTGCCACGTTGTATCCCGAGTTCTGCAGCACGAGCAGCGCGGCGATGAGCACGAGAAAAATCTGGCAGACCCTCGCCAGCACCGGCCCGATCGTGGCGCGAGTGCGCGACTGCGCGGGATCGCCGGGCACATCGGCCCAATGGCGGAGGGCGACCGAGACAGCCCTCGAAGCGATGAAGGCCGCCAATCCTGCGGCGACCGATGCCGACCTCGAGCGCG
>JBAXCT010000016.1:0-17830 GCA_037141375.1 Chthoniobacterales bacterium
CCGCTATATCTGTTGCTAATTTCAACCGCTCGTTGCTCAGGTGCAGATTTGCGCCGATTTGCTGCAAGGCGGTAACATCGGTCAGTGCGGACAGGACTCCAAGCTGCTTTCCGTTCGCATCGTAAAGTGGCGCGGCCCTGAGCAGCACGTCGAGTGGGGTGCCGTCTTTTTTCTGAAACCGCAGAGAAAAGCCGTCCGGCGGTGTTTTTCCCTCGAGATGCAACGCGAAGGCTTGCTCGATCTCGGCAAGCTTATCCTGCGGCCAATAGGGATAAGGGGGCCTCATGGAGAGCGCCTCTGCCTCGGTCATGCCCAGCATCTGGCAGAATGCAGGGTTTACCGAAAGGGGGTGCCCGGCTGAGTCGACCGCGATGAGGCCTACCGTGACTGACTTCTCGATGGTTCGGCGGTAGGCAAGTTCGCGCTGCGCCTTCGCCTCGGCCGCCACTAAGTCGCGCTTTGAGTTCTGAATCTCTGAAATGTCGGTTACGGCACCAAGGATTGCGACCATTTGTCCATCCTCGCCCAGCATGGTCGTGACTTGGACCAACGCGTCAAAGCGCGAGCCGTCCTTGCGGCAGAAGCGCAGTTCGAAACCATGCGCGGGTGACTGTCCACGCAGCGCCAGTCCTAGCGCTTGATCGATCTTCTCGCGCTCCTCCTCCGGCCAGTAGGGTTCTAGGGGTGGTTTGTTCGCTTTGAGTTCATCTTCCGAGTAGCCGACGATTTTGGTGAAAGCCGGGTTTGCGCTTATGGTATTGCCCTGCATGTCGCGGACGACCAAGCCCACAGACAATGATCTTTCTATCGCCTGACGGAAGTTCAGTTCCCGCAAGGCGGAGCCCTCCGCTTGCCGCAACGATGTGATGTCACGCAGTGTGCAGGTGAGTCGATCGGAGAGTTTGGTGTGCGGATCCATCGTGACTTCGGCGCGTGCCTGCAGGCTCCTCGATTGTCCGTCGGGCAGCGGGACCTTGAATTCTGCTTCGAAGCTATCCCCCTTTTGTCTGGCTTGCTCGAAAACCGAACGGATGCCTTCGCGTTCGGGTTCGTTCACAGCGGAAAGCAAGGCGTCGAGGTCGGGCGGTCGGTCCCTGTCGCCCACCGATAGAAGCCTCAGAGCTTCCTGCGTCCATTCCATGCGGTTTTGAGACAGATGCCAGATGATGCTGCCGGTGCTGGCCAGGGACTGCATTTGATCGAAGGCGGCACGCATGCTCCCGGCGCTTGCCCCGAGGTTCTGCTCCGCCGTGATGTCGATTCCAAAGAACCGAAGCCCGTTCTGACCGGTGGTGGAGCGAGGACAGGGACGCCAGCGGACCCAGCACGTTTGTCCATCATGAGATAGTATCCGGTGAGTGAACTCGTGCTTGTTTGCCGGCAGATCGGCATGGCGCAGATAAACCGCCAGCTCCGCGCGGTCTGCGGGCACGACACGATCGAGGTAGTTGACTCCGGCCAGATTTTCCGGCGCCATGCCGAATAGTCGGCACAGTGCGGCATTGGTGTCCACGATCGTGCCGTCCGGGCCAATTTGAAGAAACATTTCGGCATGGGCGTCCAGTTGTTCCCGGTGGAGTTCGAGTTCTTGATGTAACCTGTTGAGCGTCCGGTTGACGAGTGAGGGTAATTCGATCAAGACATCCCTGCCTCCTCGGGTCGAGCCGGCCAAGGGATCGAGGTTGTGGAGACTTTGGGAGAGAGACTTTAATTTCCGGAATGAGGTCAAATGCAAGGCCAGCCAAACAAAGCTGAGGACTCCCAAGCAGGCGATGATGCTGCCGATCAAGTAAATGCGAACTGCGTGAGCAGCAGACCGGGCCGAAAGGCTTGGATGAGTGAGGCGAAGCACCGAGACGGTTTTTCCTCCTTTGTCATGGATGGGAGCATAACCCTCGACATCTTGCAGGTCGCCGGAGGTGCGGGGATTGGCCGGTGGAATGGCTGTGTTTGGCGGCAGCACTTCGAGGATCAGTCCTTTTTGGCGAAGCGCCTGCACCTCATCTTCGGACGGCGCCGATCTGGAGCCTGTCTCCAGCAGCATTGTCGTGAGTTCCATATCATCCTCGATGCTGTCCAGGTCAGCGAGCCGCGCTGTTGTGACGACGTGGTGTTGGGTCCATCCTAGGATCCCGATAAAGATCGCGAACAAAAGCGCGGCGCTCGCGCCGAAGACCGACAATTCCAACGAGGCTACCTCGCGTTGCGCAGGCAAGTGCTGTGGTTTGTTTTTCGCCGGACTCTTCACGGCAGGAGTTTGCCACAGGGGCGCTTGGTTTTCACGGCTTGGTTTTGCTTGCGTTCGCGGATAATGGTAATTTTTGGTGATGATGCCCGATGCAGTATTAGTCACAGGGAGCAGTCGGGGCATAGGTTTAGCCCTCGTCAAAGAACTGGCTTCTCAGGGGTGGCAAGTTTTGGCCGGTGCGCGTCATCCGGCCTCGGCGCATGCTTTGCAACAGGCCGCAAGGTCTGCCGCTCCGGGCACCATCGACATTCTGTCAATCGATGTGCGCAGCGATGACAGCGTGGCTGCGGCCGCCGAGGAGGCAGCGGCCAAAGTCCGCGGGCTTGATGTTCTGGTCAACAACGCGGGCGTCTTTCCGGAGGACGGTAACGAACAGCTGGAGCACCTTCCCCTCGAGTGCTTCGAGGAGGCGTTTGCGGTCAATGTGGTCGGCGTGGCACGGGTGACTCGGGTTTTTCTCCCGCTGCTGGGCCGCGCTGGGCATCCTCGGGTCATCAACATCACTTCTCTAGCGGGATCCGTTTCCGGCAAGGAAGATTCCCGGCACTATTGCTACAGTGTGTCGAAAGCCGCGCTCAATATGCTCACGCGCGCGATGGCCGCGGAGCTGCGCCCGCGCGGCATCACCGTGGTGGCCGTCACGCCCGGCTGGGTAAAAACCGAAATGGGCGGCCCCCGTGCGCCGCTGGCGGTTGAGGATTCCGCTCGCAGCCTGGCCAGCACCATCGGGCGGATCTCGCACCATGATGCGGGGCATTTTCTTGACCGCGACGGGCAAAAGGGCGTGGCCCTGTGGTAATTTCGTCTGGCCTGCGGACGCGGCGGACAGCATCTTCTTCGGCGCGATGAGTGAGACCAACAACCTGATGAGTGTGCGCTTGGAAAAGCGCGCGGAACTCGAGGCAGCCGGAAAGCAACCCTACGGCTGCGCCTTCCGTGTGGATGGCGACGTCGGGGAGGTGCGGGCCGGGTTTTCCGAGGGCGCGAAGGTTTCTGTCGCCGGCCGCGTCACCGCTCGCCGGGACATGGGCAAAAGTCATTTTCTCGACGTGAGCGACCACAGTGGACGTTTGCAGATTTACCTGCAGGACAAGGTGGTGGGTGACGAGGGGGTCGCGCTGTATGAGAAGCTCGATATCGGCGACTTCATCGGCGTGGAGGGGGAGTGCTTTACCACCAAGACGGGCGAACCCTCGGTCAAGGCCGAGCGCTTCGTCCTGCTCTCCAAGTCGCTGCGCCCCTTGCCGGAGAAGTGGCACGGGTTGCAAGATGTCGAGGCGCGGCACCGCCAGCGCTATCTCGACCTCATTTCCAACCCCGAGTCGCGCGATATTTTTCGCAAGCGCTTCGCCATCATTCGCGAGATTCGCTCGTTTTTCGAGGAGCGCGGATTTCTCGAGGTGGAAACGCCGATGATGCAGGCGGTGGCCGGCGGCGCGGCGGCGCAACCCTTCGAGACGCACCATAACGCGCTGGGGCTGGATCTGTATCTGCGCATTGCGCCAGAACTTTATTTGAAGCGCCTTCTCGTCGGCGGCTTCACCAAAGTTTTCGAACTCAATCGCAACTTCCGCAACGAGGGGGTCTCGCGCCGGCACAACCCGGAGTTCACGATGCTCGAGGCCTACTGGGCCTATGCGGATTTCGATTTGATGGCCGGTCTGGTGGAGGATCTTGTCTGCCGCGTGGCGGAGAAAGTTTGCGGCGGTTTGCGCATCGAGCACAAAGATGCCGGGGGCGAGGTGACGCGGGTCATCAATCTGGCCCGGCCGTGGCGCCGGGCGCGCTACCGCGTTCTGGTGGAGGAGGCGGAGCCGGGCTGGTTTGCCCGCGATGTTTCAGGCCGCCGGAATCGTGCGGTGGAACTCGGGTTGGATATCTCGCAATGCGTGGAGGATCATGAGGTGACGCAGCACGTTTTCGAGAAACTCGTCGAAGAGAAAAGCATCGATCCGCTTTTCGTCACTCATTGCCCGCAGGAACTCATCCCTCTGGCCAAGGCCAACCCGGGCGATCCGACGGTGCTGGATGTTTTCGAGCTCGTCATGAATGGGCAGGAGATCGCCCCAGGCTACTCTGAGTTGAATGATCCGGTGGTCCAGCGCCAGCGATTGACCGAGCAGTCGGGCGGAGAGCAACACAAGATCGACGAGGAGTTTCTTCACGCGCTGGAATACGGGATGCCGCCGGCCGGAGGCATGGGCATGGGTATCGATCGCCTGGTCATGCTGCTCACCGGGGCGGAGTCCATCCGCGAAGTCATCCTCTTCCCGCACCTCAAGCCGCGCTGACCGACGGTCAAGGCTGAGGAGGTTTTGTGGGGTGGGCAACGGCGCGCGCGGGATTTTGATGCTGGCGGGGTTGGGTCTTGGTATGGGTTGCCCAGCGGCCCCGAGGTTGCCACTATGGACTCGGTTATGCGGGTTCTGTTTTTCGCTCATCTCAAGGAGATCACTGGCACCCACTCCGCTGACATCTCCACGGAGGGCGTAGCTGCCAGCAGTCTTTGGTCGCTGCTCATCGAACGTTGGCCGGCGCTTCTCGCTCATCGTGAAGGGACGAGGTTGGCCTGCAATGGTATCTATGCCGAAGCGGATGCCATTTTTGGAAATAACGACGAAGTGGCTCTTATTCCACCGGTATCAGGAGGATGAAAGTCGATATAAAGATGACCCGTGCTCCTCTCTCGTCACGCGGGGTGAGCGTCGCTGATGGTCGCTGCGGTGCCTTGGTCGAATTTGCCGGCGTCGTGCGCAAAGAGGAAGGCGAGCGCATCATCGAGGGCCTAGACTACGAAGCTTATGAGCCGATGGCGCGACTGGAGATGGGAAAAATCCTACAGAGCCTCGCGGGCGAATTCCCGTGCGCTTCGGTGGAGGTGCAGCACCGGGTCGGCCTTGTGCCTGCGGGCGAAGCTTCCGTCATCGTCCGGGTGGAATCCAAGCACCGCGCTGAAGCCTTCGGCCTGCTCGCTGCATTCATGGATCGCCTCAAGGCGGATGTTCCCATTTGGAAGTCCGTGCCATGACAAACTCCGACGACGTGTGGCGGTTGCTGCGCGACCAGGTGGCGGCTCGCGAAGCGGTTGAGTGTCCCTTGGATCAGGCTTTTGGCCGCGTGCTGCGCGAAGATGTCAAGGCGCCCGAGGATCAGCCGGCTTTCGACCGCTCGGCAGTGGATGGCTTTGCCGTTAGGTCCGGCGACACTTCAGAGTCGTTTCGTATCGTGGGTGAGATCCGGGCCGGCGATTGGAAGCCGTCGGATTTGCCAATCGGCGAAGTGTTGCGTATTGCCACGGGAGGCGCGATCCCGGGCCCGGGGACGGAGGTCGTGATGCTCGAGGATACGGTCGAGGATTCTGGAAAAGTGCGTCTTCTCCGGCGGGGTGGAGATCACATCCGGCGACAAGGCGATGACGCCAAAACAGGTGAGGTTCTCATCCGCGCTGGGACGACGCTGACGGATGGATGCATTGCGCTTCTGGCCAGCGTTGGTTGTACGAAGCCCCTCGTCACCCGGAAACTGCGTGCGCGGCACATTGTCACCGGAAATGAAATCATCGATCCCGCGCATTTCCCTTCGCCGGGTCAGATACGCGATGCCAACTCTTCGCTCGTCGCCGCATGGTCCGCACTGCATCGCCTCGAACTGCGGCAGCACAGGGTGGGGGAAAATGCGGAGGAACTGCGCGCCGGCATGGATGGGGCAGAGGATCTTTATTTGATTTCCGGCGGGGCGAGCGTCGGCCGCTATGACTTCACCGAGCAAGTTTTGCGCGAAACGGGTTTTACTCTGCTTGTCACAAAAGTGAACGCAAGGCCTGGCAAACCACTGCTCATTGCGCGGCGTGGTGAGCAGTGGGCCTTCGGTTTGCCCGGCAATCCGCTTTCCCATTTTGTTTGCCTGCATGTTTTTGTCGCCGCTGCCGTTGCCTCGATGCATGGTGGTGCACTGCGTCCCGAATTGCTCCAAGGCACCTGTCTTGACGAGGTCGCCGGCAATCCGCGCGAGACCTGGTGGCCCGCCGACATCGAGATATCCGGTCTCCGTCCCCTGCGCTGGGCGAGTTCTGGAGACATCACTTCGCTGGCCCGAACCCGTGCGCTCCTCCGTGTTCCCTCATTTGGGCTCGCCGTTGATTGCGCGGCAGAGTTTATTAGGACTACATGAAGGAGCTATCGCATGTCGGTCGTGATGGCGCCGCGCGCATGGTCGATGTCGGATCCAAACCGGTGGTCGACCGAGTTGCTTCCGCCAAAGCCACGCTGGTCTGCTCCACGGAAACAATCCACCTGCTCAAAACGCACGCTCTGCCCAAGGGCGATATTCTCGCCGTCGCTCGTGTCGCCGGGATTCAGGCGGCCAAGCAAACAGCGCTCCTCATTCCGCTTTGCCATCCGCTCTCGCTCGACTCGGTCGCCGTTGATTTCCAGGTAGGCAGCGGCAGGATTGATGTGGTCTGCGTGGTGAAGATACAAGGCCGCACTGGAGTGGAGATGGAGGCGTTGACTGGGGCGTCGATCGCGGCTCTCTGCCTTTACGACATGGCCAAGGCCGTGGACAAAACCATGAGGATCGATGGCATTCGTGTGCTGCAAAAAGAGAAATCAGGCGAGTGAGCAGATGTTCCTTGCTCCGGCGCACGTAGTAGCCGATAAAGGATGGTGTCCGTCGGGCGTTCTGCCTGTGCTTTTGGCAAGGCGGGCGCAAATTTCATGGGTTTCAATGAGTTAGGTTTGTCCGATCCGGTTGTTCACGGCGTCCAGTCGATGGGTTTCGTCGACCCGACCCCGATTCAACTGCGGGCCATTCCCGTCATTTTGCAGGGCAAGGACCTGCTGGGATCGGCCCAAACCGGCACAGGCAAGACCGCCGCCTTCGGCCTGCCGATTCTCAGCATGCTGGGATCCCATCAGGAAAAGCCGCGGTGTCTGGTTCTTGAGCCGACCCGGGAACTGGCCATGCAGGTGGAAACCGCCTTTCGTGATTACGGCCGTTTCAGCGATCTGCGTATTGCCCTGCTTTACGGCGGCGTAGGCTACGGCAAGCAGCGCGAGGACTTGCAGCGCGGATGCGATATCATCGTGGCCACGCCCGGACGGCTGCTTGATTTCATGGAGCAGAACGAGGTGCCTCTCGGCGGATTGCAGTTCCTCGTGCTCGATGAAGTGGATCGGATGCTCGACATGGGTTTTCTGCCCCAGGTGCGCCGCATCATCCAAAAACTTCCGAAGACACGGCAGACTCTTTTCTTCTCCGCCACGATGCCAGCGGAAATCGAATCCCTGGCAAAGTTTGCGGTCAACGAACCTGAAAAGATCGAGATTGGCATACGCATGTCGCCGGCCGAAACGGTGACCCACGCCTTTTACCCCGTGGCCATGGACCAGAAATACGAATTGCTCTCAGGTCTGCTCACCGCGACGAATTTCGACTGTGTTCTGGTGTTCTGCCGAACTAAGGATGGAGCCGACCGCATCGCGCGCCAATTGAAGAAGGAAAATCACTCCGTGGTCGCGCTGCATTCTAATCGTACACAGCGCGAGCGGGAAGAGGCGCTGGAGGGCTTCAAGAGCGGACGCTACGAAGTTCTCGTGGCGACGGACATTGCTGCGCGTGGTCTTGATATCGCCGGCGTTTCCCACGTCATCAATTACGATATTCCTTCGCACCCGGAGGATTACGTCCACCGTATCGGACGCACCGGTCGCGCCCAGGCTGTCGGCGACGCGTTCACTTTGGTCACAGCGGAGGATCTGGCCATGATCGAGTCGGTGGAGCGTTTCATTGGCATGAAAATCCCACGGCTCAAGCTTGATGGATTTGACTACAGATACACCACGTTACTGGATCCGCGTGCCACGCACGTGAAGGCTCGATCGGCCGGCGGTGGTCGCCACCGCAGCGGCTACTCCTTTGGGATCAAGCGTCGGCGCTAGGCCTCGGGGCCGAGAGCAAAGTTCATGGCGGCGCTCCAGTCGATTTCCGGAAGTTGCGCGATGACTTCATTGTGGTCGGCATGAGGTGCCGTTAGCAGCAGCTTGGGTCCTGAATACGACTCGTAAAGTCGACGGCCTGTTTCCATCGGCACGACCTGGTCGCGGCCTGCGAGGATGACTACCATCGGCCCATGGTAGCGTCGCAGCCAATCCGCCGAGGGATAGCGGTCGCGAAGGAGCCAGCCTACGGGGAGCAGTGGATAGTGATGCTTGGCTACGGCCACGAGGCTGTCAAAAGGCGTGAGGAGGACAAGTCCTGCCACGCGCTCGCTCGCCTCCGAAGCAAGAGCGCAGGCCACCCCCGTTCCGATTGATTCGCCGACCACGATGGTCCGAGATGAACGCCTCAGCGCGCGGAGCGCTTCAAGGGCCGCCGCAATGTGGCCTTGCTGGGAGGGCTTGCCCGGTCGTGCCCCGTATCCGGGATACTCCAAAATGTGGATCGAGATGGCCCGGTCCTTGGCTGCGTTGCGCAGGATGGGGATATAGGCCGCCCTATGCACCGCATAGCCAGCGTTGCCATGCAGAAAAAGAATGTCGGCTTGCGGCCTGGGGTCATCGGGCGCGGAAAGAGTTTTCCAGCCGATGATGTTCCCTGCGTCGTCGCGCCAAGCCTCCAACCCCGCGCGGGCGGCTTCGGTTCCCAGTTTGACTGCGTCGGATCGTGAGGGGAAGTACAGCATGGAGCGTTGGTTGATCACGCAAAAAACAAATAACGATGCGCCGATGATGATGGCCGTGCAAACAGCGATGCACAAGTGACGCGCGAGGACGAGCGCCTTCACCGAGGGAAGAGTCGGCCGTGTTCGCGCAGCAAGTATCCATCCGTCATTCCCGCAACGTAATCGCCAGCGGCGCGGTAAAGTCCGCTGTTTGGCACACGCCGCGTCGCCTCCCGTCCGATCTGGCTCGGATCCGCCAGGTAGGCGCCGAATACGGCGGCCAGCAATTCGCAGGCCCGCTGGTTGGCGCCGCTTACTTCAGGATGGAAATAAAGGTTCTTGTAGAGGAATGCGCGGAGTCGGCCCGTTTGATCGGCGATGCCCGGGCTGTAGCCAATGAGCAACTCCGTGTGGCGGCGCACATCATCTGCGCTCTGCACCTCGGAGGACCGGATGCGCGTGGCGCTCCACTGCAGAACATCTTCGATCAGGTGATTGGAAAGGCCGCGGGAAAGGGCGAAACGGGCCTCCTTTCCGCCGAGGCCTGACAAATCGACTTCATTCGCTGCAGCCACCATCGCGCATAATTCCACGCTGCTAACCTGCGCGGGATCGATCAACCCCGCCTCGAGCCCGTCCTGCAGGTCGTGCGCGTAATAGGCGATCTCATCGGCCAAGTCAGCGATCTGACCCTCGAGCGTGGCGCAGGCGTAGTCGCCTAAGTCGGCCGCAAACCGGGTACTGGTGTGCTTTTGTACGCCCTCAAGAACTTCGAAAGTAAGGTTGAGTCCCTCGAAGTTGCGATAGGGGCTTTCGAGCAGAGTGACGACCCGCAAGCTTTGGTCGTTGTGGTTGAATCCGCCGTGGTCTTTGAGCAGACCGTCGAGTGTCTCCTCTCCAGAGTGTCCGAATGGGGAATGCCCCAAGTCATGGGCAAGGGCGACGGCTTCAGCCAGATCCTCGTTGAGAGCGAGCGCCCGGGCGATGGTGCGACTGATCGCCGCAACTTCCATCGTGTGGGTGAGTCGGGTGCGATAATGGTCGCCGGTGCCATTGAGGAACACCTGGGTCTTGTACTCCAACCGTCGGAATGCGGAGGAATGGATGATCCGAGCCACATCGCGTTGATATTCCGTGCGCCATCGGTGAGGTTCTTGCGCATGGGTCCGCCCGCGCGAATCTCCGGACTTCTGCGCGTAAGGCGCGAGGATTTGCCTCTCTAGTTGCTCCGCCTCGTGCCTTGAGCGTAGGGCTTCCATGTTTCAGGAAAGGCGCAGTCCGCTTTGCGGATCGAAGAGCAGCAGACGCGTCGGGTCGGCGCGGAAGAGCATGCGGTGCCCGGCCTCGCGGGGACTGATCAGGTGGCGACTTCGGCAAATGAGCGTGTCCGCTCCGGTCTGCAGGTAACATATCGACTCCGCGCCGGTGGGTTCGACGATATCGAGGTGCGCGGAAAAAGTCGCCGCATCAGGAATCTCGCCCGGCATGAGGGGTTGGAAATCCTCCGGCCGGAGTCCGAGCAGGACTTCCCTTTGTCCAAAGTCACTCGCGGCCGGAAACTCGATTTCGACGGAGCCCTCTCCATGCTCTTGGAAAAGTGCCTGCCCCTGATTGTTTCTCTTCAGGTTGCCGCGTAGAAAATTCATCGAGGGGCTCCCGAGAAATCCCGCCACGTAAGTGTTGACCGGATTGCGGTAGAGTTCGAGCGGCGCGCCGGCCTGCTGGATCGTGCCGTCGCGCAAAACGGCGATGATGTTCGCCATGGTCATGGCCTCCGCCTGATCGTGGGTGACGTAGAGCATCGTTGTCTGCAGCCTTTGGTGCAGCTTGACCAACTCCGCCCGGAGCTGGGCGCGCATCTTGGCGTCGAGGTTGGAAAGCGGTTCGTCAAAAAGAAAGACACGCGGTTGCCGGACGATGGCTCGGCCCACGGCGACCCTCTGCTGCTGTCCGCCAGAGAGCTCCCGCGGTCGCCGGGCGAGCAGCTCGCTGATACCGAGAATCGCTGCCGCTTCCTGCACGCGGCGCAGGATCTCCGCTTCGGCCAGTCCGCGCACTCGCAAGCCGAAGGCCAGATTGTCAGCCACGTTGAGATGGGGATAGAGCGCGTAATTTTGGAAAACCATCGTCACGTCGCGGTCGCCCGGAGGTATGTCGTTGACGATATTGCCGCCGATATAGATGTGACCGGAGGTCACGTTTTCCAAGCCCGCCACCATGCGCAACGTGCTGGTCTTGCCGCAGCCCGAAGGGCCGAGCAGAACCACAAACGAACGGTCGGGGACTTCGAGATTGAGGTCGACCACCGCGGGAAATTCCTCGCCGTGGCGGCCGTGGTAGATTTTGGTGACGTTTTGGAACGTGACGCTGGCCATGTAGGATCCGGGTGCGTCCCGGTGGTGACGAACATCACCATGCGTTCCCGTTCGCACCGAGACCAGCCCAAAGAGGAACCGTGGATCTTTTTTAGCCGACCTTGACTGGCTTGAGCTTCCAGATGTCCTTCGCGTACTCGGCGATAGTTCGGTCGCTGGAAAATTTGCCCACGCGGGCCGTGTTGAGGACGGCCATCTTGGCCCAGCGCGGCTTGTCCACGTAAGCCTTGGAGACAAGCTCTTGCGCCTTACAGTACGAGGCGAAGTCGGCGAGGCAGAGGAACGGATCGTGGTAAAGCAGGTTGTCGCGCAGCGGTGCCAAGACGTCCCGGTTCTCGCCCTCGGTAAAATAATCTGTACCGAGCCAGTCGATCACCGCAGCCAATTCCGGATCGGCCTTGTAAAACTCCGCCGGGTTGTAGCCTTGGGCCTGCAGCTGGTGCACTTCGTCCACGGTGCGGCCGAAAATAAAAATGTTTTCGTCCCCGACTTCCTCGCGGATTTCCACATTGGCCCCGTCGAGCGTGCCGATGGTGACAGCTCCGTTGAGAGCGAGTTTCATGTTTCCCGTGCCCGAGGCCTCCTTGCCTGCGGTGGAGATTTGTTCGGAAAGGTCTGCGGCGGGAACGATGCGCTGGGCGAGGGACACGCGGTAATTGGGCATGAAGGCGACCTTCAGCTTGCCGTTGATCCGGGGATCCGCATTGATCTTTGCGCCGACGGCATTGATCGCCTTGATGATGAGCTTGGCCATGTCGTAGCCCGGGGCGGCCTTCGCCGCGAAAATGAAGACGCGGGGAGGCATGTCGAGGTTCGGGCTGGCGATAAGGCGATGGTAGAGGAAAAGAATATGCAGCAGGTTGAGGTGCTGGCGCTTGTACTCGTGCAACCGCTTGATCTGCACATCAAACATGGCGGAGGGATCCACCTCGATGCCGCACTCCTCAAAAATCCGCTTGGCTAAGCGCACCTTGTTGGCGTGCTTCACCGCCATGAACTCCTCGCGAAAAGAGGCGTCTTCCGCCAGAGGCTCCAGTTCTCGCAGGCGTTCCAGATTTCTTTCCCAACCGCCGCCGATGTTGCGAGTGATCAGGTCGGCCAACCGCGGGTTGCAGGCCAGTAGCCAGCGCCGAGGCGTGATGCCGTTGGTCTTGTTGTTGATCTTCTGCGGCCACAGGTCATGGAACTCGGGAAAGAGCTTGGTCTTGATGAGTTCGGTGTGAATGGCAGCGACGCCATTGACCGAATGGCTGCCCACCACGCTGAGATTGCCCATGCGGACCATCTGGTCGTTGCCCTCTTCGATCAGCGACAGGGTGCGCTTCTTGTCCGAGTCCCCGGGCCATTTCTTCTCGACCTCGTCGAGGAATTGTTTGTTGATCTCGAGGATAATCTGCAGGTGGCGCGGGAGCACCTTCCGAAAGAGTCCGGCGCTCCACTTCTCCAAGGCCTCCGGCATGAGGGTGTGATTGGTATAGGCAAAGGTGCGCGTGACGATGCCCCACGCTTTTTTCCAGGAGAGACCGAACTCGTCGGTCAGCAAGCGCTGCAATTCAGGTATGGCGATGGCAGGGTGGGTGTCGTTGAGTTGGATCGCCACCTTGTCGGGCAAAGTATCCCAGTCGGCATTGTCTTTCTGGAAGCGGCGCACGATGTCGCGGAGCGAGCAGGCGACGAAAAAATATTGCTGGAGCAGGCGCAACTCCTTGCCGGCCTCGGTGTGGTCGTTGGGGTAAAGAACCTTGCTGATCGTCTCGGCCATGTTTTTCTGGCGCACCGCTTCCTCGTAGCCGCCACGGTTGAAGGCGTCTAAGTCGAACTCCTCGGGGGCCTTCGATTCCCAAAGTCGCAAGAAGTTAACCGTCTCGGTGCCGTATCCCGGGATCGGGATGTCGTAAGGCACTCCGATCAACTTGCGGCAACCGGTCCATACAGACTGGCTGTTGCCATTGTTGTCGGTGACGGTTTCAAGGTGCCCGTAAACCGGGATTTCCTGCTTGTGCTGCGGTCGGATAATTTCCCAAGGCGATCCGTATTGGATCCATCCGTCGGGCAACTCTACTTGGTAGCCATTGCGGAACTCCTGCTTGAAAAGGCCGTACTCATAGTGGATGCCGTAACCGATCGCGGGCAGATCGAGCGTGGCCAGCGAATCCAGAAAGCATGCGGCGAGACGTCCCAGTCCGCCGTTGCCTAGCGCCATGTCATATTCCTCGTCTCGCGTCTCCTCGAGGGGGTGTCCGAGGTTGCGGAGGGCCTCGGTGACTTCCTCAAGCACACCCGCCGCCAGCATGTTGTTGACGAAGAGACGCCCCATGAGGAACTCCATGGAAAGGTAGTAGACGCGGCGCACGTTGGCCTCGTTGTGCACGGCGAGGGTCTTCATCATCCGGGCAATAACGATGCGCTGGATGGCCATGGAAGTGGCGATCCACCACTCGCGGCGGGAGGCGGTGACCGAATCCCGGGCGAGGGTGAACTTCAATTCGTCGATGATTTCCTGTTCGAGGTTGCCGGGCGTGATTGTTTTCATGCGTGAATCGGTCAAGTTATTGGAGGTGGGCGGGCTAGCGAACAAAAAAATCGCCGCACAGGCGCCATACAAGTATTGACATTGTCATGATATCTAGTCCGCGGGCGCCCGGCGCCTCGAGCCCAAGCCAACCTATTCTGGTTGTTGGCGCGGGGCTGGCCGGACTGACCTGCGCCAAGTCGCTGGCAGATTCGGGTCAGCACGTTCTTGTGCTGGAGGCATCTGACCGACCCGGCGGACGGGTGGTTTCCTCGGAAATCACGGAGGGCTTTATTCTCGACCGGGGGTTTCAGGTATTGCTCGACTCTTATCCCACGGCGCGGCGACATCTCGATTTTTCCGCCCTTGGAGGTGGGCGTTTTCGCGCGGGCGCTCTTTTTGTCGGGCACGGGCGTCCTCAAGTCTTGGAAAATCCACTGCGAAATCCCTGGTCGGTATTTGCTGCCTACCGGTCGCGGTTGATGAGCTTTCCGGACAAAGCACGACTGGTCTTGATGGCGGCGCGAGCGTTGCTCCACGCGAACAGGCACGCAGGATCTGAGCAGTCCACCGCCAGCCTGCTCGCGGCCTCTGGATTCAGCGAAGCCTTCATGGAGAATTTCGCCGCACCTTTTTTCGGAGGTGTCTTGCTTGATCCTGGGCTGGGCGCCAGCAGCAGCCTGTTTCTTTCCTATCTGCGGCGATTTGTCACCGGACGCACCATTCTGCCGGGCGAGGGGATCGGAGCTATTCCGAGGCAACTAGCCTCCGCGCTGCCAGCGGGGGCCTTGCGCTTGTCCTCGCCCGTCGGCTCGATCGCTGTCCGGGACAATCACGTGGAGGGTATTGCTTTGGTTTCGGGCCAATTCTTGCCCTCGCGCGCCGTGGTGCTGGCTGTGGAGGAACCTGCTTTGTGCAAGCTGCTCGGGAGCGGCACTCCTCGCGCCGCCCGGTCTACCGCAGTCCACTATTTCGCCGCAGATCGTGCCTGGTATCGTGGCGCATGGCTTTGTCTGCCCCCTCGGCGAGAGGGCAGCGCGGTACTTCACGCCGCATTGGTCAGCAACACCGCGCCAACCCTGGCACCCTCGGGGCAGCATTTGTGGAGCGCGACTGTGTTGCTCGACCATCCGCAATCCTCCGATGCGGATTTAGTTGCGAGGGAGATCGCTGGATGGTTCGGGGAAAATCCCGCCGCATTGCGCCATTTGGGCTTCATCACGGTTCCCTACGCCGTGCCGGATCAACCGCCCGGCTTCGCCACCCGCCTGCTTCCGTGGCCGGTCCTGCCGTCCGGAGTTTTCATCGCGGGTGATGCGGTGGCGGGGGCCAGCATTGATGCCGCCATGGCCAGCGGGGAGGCTGTCGCCAAGAATTTGGTTCCATCCTCACCCGACAACTGATTGGTTATGTCGCGCCGCGCATGAAAAAAGCCATCCTAACCCTGCTGCAAATTGCTGTCACAGTCGGGCTGCTCTGGTGGGTTTTCCACGATCCCGAAAAGCGCGCGCAGATGGCCGAAGCCGTCCGGCAGGCGAACTGGTGGTGGCTGGGGGCCGGGGTACTTGTCTTTTTCGTCTGCACCCTGCTGGCCACCGTGCGCTGGCAGGTGCTGCTCGCGGTCCAGGATATCCACATGTCCTGGTTGCGGACGTGGCAACTCTTCATGATTGGGATGTTTTTCAATCTCTTCATGTTGGGCTCGACGGGCGGCGATGTGGTCAAAATGTTCCTCACCATGCGCGAAGCCCAAAACAACCGTGCCGCGGCGCTACTCAGTGTCTTCATGGACCGCGTGATCGGCATGCTTGCCCTCATCTTCATGAGTCTGGCCTTTCTCTATTTCCGCTACGACCAACTCAACCACAGCCAAGGAAGCGCGGCGCTGCTCACCACGCTGCTCTGGCTGCTGGCGGCCTCGATGCTGATCATCGTGGGCATGTTCGTCTTTTCCGCGCTGGGCTGGGTGCATTACCTGCCTTCGTGGACACCGATGCGCGGGCGCATCGTGGAAATCTCGGCTGCCTGCCACATGTATGCCAAGGGTTGGCGTCAGACTTTCTGGGCTTTCTCGGTTTCGTTCCCGCTCTTCGCCATGTTTTTTATCACGTTCTACTGCGCGGCTCGGGCCTTCGACGCCCCCCTCGGCATGGTCGATATTTTCTCGGTGCTGCCCATTGTTGCGGTGATCACCGCCATCCCGATCAGCGTTTCCGGCATCGGGCTGCGGGAGAGCCTCTTCGTCTCCCTGCTCGCGCCTTTTGGCGTGAGCGCGGCCGTCGCCACGCTCATCTCGGTGACAGGTTTCCTCATCAACACGGTAGGAAGTTTAGCCGGTGGCCTGATTTTTCTTTCTTACCGTTCCTCGACCAACGAGGCCATCCATCTGAGTGATATGGCTAAAGAGGTCGATGGGGTAGAAGACCAGATTGAGCACAGCGAGTGATTCTGGCTGCCCGTTGCGGTTGGGGCTTTCAGTAATTCGCGCCCACTTCCTTGAGCAGTGCTTGATTCAGCCGAATGCCGGCTTCGAAGCTTTCCAGCGGAAAATTTTCGTTCGGTCCATGCGCGTGGCAATCGGGCGCGGCCAATCCGAGAAGCAGGGTCTCGCTGCCGAGAAGTTCGTGGAAGGTTTGCACGATGGGGATGCTGCCGCCTTCGCGGACAAGAGCCGGTTCGCGCCCGAAGGTCTGCTCAAGAGCGCGGAGCGCTGCCGCGCACCACGGGCTCCGCAGGTCCACGACATAGGGCAGTCCGCCGTGACCGCGGACAATTTCCATCTCGACGCCTCTGGGGAGGAGATTCTGCAGATAGATTTCCACCAAGTTGAGCACCCGGTCGGGCTTTTGCTTTGGAACCAAGCGGAAGCTGAGTTTCGCCGAGGCGACGGCCGGCAGCACTGTTTTGCTGCCCGCTCCCTGATACCCGCTGGTCAGACCATTGATCTCGGCCGTCGGTCGCAGGCCGACTTGTTCAAGCGCGGTGAAACCGGCTTCGCCGGCCAGCGCAGGCGCGCCGCTTTCCCTCAAGATATCCGCATCGGTCATGGGCAAACGCGCCAACGTCGCGCGTTCCACCGGATCGGGTGGAAGAACGTCGTCGTAAAATCCGGGCACGGCGACGCGCCCGTGGTTGTCGTGGAGGCGACTGAGCATGAAGACGAGCGCGGCCGCCGGATTTGCCACCGCGCCGCCGAAAATCCCGGAATGCAGGTCGGTTCCCGGACCACGCACGATGACCTCCATCGTGGCGATGCCGCGCAAGCTTTGGGTTAAGGTTGGATAATTTTCTGCCACCATCCCAGTGTCCGAAATGGCGATGACATCGCAGCGCAGTTCGTTGCGGCGCGCGCGGATGAAATCGTCGAGGTTCGTGCTCCCGACCTCTTCCTCCCCTTCGATGAGAAAGATCAGGTTGACCGGCAGCGTTCCCTCCGATCGCAGTAGGTGGATTGCGCCGAGGACGTGCGCGAGGATTTGGCCTTTGTTATCCGTGGCCCCGCGAGCGAAGACTCGGCGGTTGCGCACGGTCGGTTCGAAAGGCGGGGAGGTCCATTGCTCGACCGGATCTTCCGGTTGCACATCATAGTGCCCGTAGATGAGCATCGTCGGTCTTCCGGGGACCTCCGGCCCTCGGGCCATAACGGCGGGATGTCCGCCTGTTTCGGCCACCTCGGCGGCAAACCCGCCTTGGGACAGCAATTCGCGCAACCATTCGGCGCAGGCGCGCATCTGCGGTCCGTATTCGGGATTCGTCGACACGCTGCGGAACCGCAGAAAATCAAAAAGCAGGTCCAAATCAGAAGCGGAAGAAAAAGAGAAAGAGCGCTCAGTTGTGGGCTGCATAACGCTATGGGTAGTGTGGCTGGGCGGAAAACACCACAATTTGTCGGGTGCGGGGTTGCCAATCCCTCGGTTGGCGCCTAAAAATTGGTTTTGTCGGCTTTATCCCCATGTTTCTCAAATCACTTGATCTCCTAGGTTTTAAATCTTTCGTCAACAAGACGCACCTCGAATTTCACGAGGGCATCACTT
>JBAXCT010000017.1:0-17431 GCA_037141375.1 Chthoniobacterales bacterium
CGTCAAACGCGACACCCTGCCTGACGTTCTCGAAATCACCGCCGAGACCGCCGAGGGAGAGATCATGGGCCTACGGCACAAAAGTCTCCCCGTGCACGGCGTGCAGTTCCATCCCGAGTCGATCCTGACCACCGAAGGCAAGCGCCTGTTGCAAAACTTCTTGGAATTGTAAGCCGCCGGCAGCACCAATCCGTGGTGCTACCCTGGACCTCATGCTATTTTCCCCGTGTGCCTGATCCGAAGACACTTTTTTTAGGTTTTTTTTTCGGCGTGGTCGGACTGGTCGCTTTCAGGCACGGCAAGAGGGAGTCCAATATGGTGTGCCTGCTGCTTGGCATCGCCCTGATGGTCTATCCGTATTTCGTCTCCAGTCCTCTCGCCACCTTGGCCATCGGGGTCGGTCTGACCGCGGTCATTTGGAATATCTGGGACCGCTGACCCGCACCCCTTCAGCGGACTTTGACTTGGCCGCAGCCGGATGGCATCCTTCCCCCTCAATCGCGGGGGGCGTAGCTCAACGGTTAGAGCAGGCGGCTCATAATCGCTTGGTTCACGGTTCGAATCCGTGCGCCCCCACCCACCAAAATATTTTATGCCCTCATTCGACATCGTCTCCGAAGTAGATCGCCAGGAAATCCTCAATGCGGTGGACCAGGCGCGCCGAGAACTTGCCAGCCGCTTTGATTTCAAGGGCTCCGAGGCCAAGCTCGAAATCGAGAAGGACGGCAACCTCCGGCTCACGGCCGAGGATGCCTCGCGGCTCAAGGGACTGCGCGAGATCGCGGTGAGCAAGATCGCCAAACGCAACATCGACCTCCGCAATGTGGAGCAGAAAACTCCCGACATTTCACCGCTTGGGCACGCCCGCCAACTGTTCGTCTTCAAGCAGGGTCTCGAGGGCGACAAGGCCAAGGAAATTTCCAAATTCCTCAAAACTTCGGGGCTCAAAATCCAGTCCGCCCTCCAGGACCGCCAGCTCAGGGTAACCGGGAAGAAGCGAGACGATCTGCAGGAAGCCATCGCGGCTTTACGCTCCAAGGACTTCGGCGTTTCGCTCGACTACACCAACTTCCGCGACTAAGTGCGCCGCCCTCCGCCAAGCGGGCGTTCCATCTGGCTCGGCGCGGTTGGGGATCGACTGCGCTATTCGAGGATTTTCTCGATATCTTCGTCGGTCAGTTGCATCGGATGACCGTCCCACACGATCTCACCCGACTTGTTGACCAAAAAAGCGTGAGGAATTCCCTGAATGCCCATTTCGTTGCTCAATCGCCCACCGGTGTCCGTCGCAACGGCGTAGTCCATCGGCAGATCCTTCTGGAATTTGCGGATCACACCGTCGGGTTCATCGGTCACCCCGACAATCATCAGGCCGCGATCTTTGTACTTCGCGTAGATCTCATTGAGGTGCGGGATGCTCTGCCGGCAGGGCGGACACCATGTCGCCCAAAATTCGAGGAGGAGCGGCTTGCCTTCCAAATCCGGCTTGGTGCCGAGGTAGTTCAAATAGGCTTTCGGCAACTTCTGGCCAACCATGCCGGCGCGAGCCACCGGCAGCAGGCAGCCAAGGGCGAACACGACTACGAGGAGGAGAGACACTCTTTTCATTCCTGCAAATTAAGCCTCATTACCGGCCATAGGCAAGCCGCACGAGGCACGGAGGCGCTCGTAAACGCCCGAAGTTAGCCAGCCCCGAGCAGGCTTCTACTTGCGCCTCTTTATCGTAACTCGGCGAGGGCGCTCGCGATGAACTAGCGGTGCATCGGCCACACGGATCACATCCATCGCGGACGCCGTGAAGCGACCGACCTGCCCCTGCAACTCGTGAAACTGAAGGGCCTGCAATCCCTGCACATTCGCGCAGCTCTGCTCGCGAAGGAATCGCACTCGAGGCGGGTCATCGTCGTGCCGGAAGACGACGTCGAAAAAGCGCAACTTCCCCGCGATGCCGAGATCGACACGATACACCGCGCCTAACTCATCGACAGCGTCTATCGCCACCTGCCACTTGGCGCGCGGGAGGAGCAGATCGTCATTGTCCTCGCTTTCCAGCGACACGGCGAAAGGCAGCCCCTTCCGCAACACCACTTGGAAGAAAAACATCCGAATCGCCTCCGTTTGCGAAATACCAAGGCGGCGCAGGGGCCAGAGCATCAGGGCGAGCAGACCGAGGGCGGTGACGCACTTCGAGGCTTCCAGCATGGAGGTGAAGGTGCCGCCGTTCCCCTCTGATCAGCAGTTGGAAGAATCGTGGTCGGTGCAGATGCCAAATCGGCGTTTGCGGGACAACTCCAAGCGGGCGAAAGTGAGAGGTCGTCTAAAGCGTTTTCGATGCCAGTCTTTACGCTGTCTCGTTTGTTCCATCGGGGTTCTGCCTGCGTGGCATTGTTCCCGCGGCCGCGGGAACGAGGATGTCCGGTGATCACGGACAAGAAGCCCGTGCAACATGTTTGCAAAACCGCTGCAGCGCATGTAACGAGTTTCGCTGCAAACGCTCTAATCGCATCCAAATCGACCCGAGTATTTAGATCTCCACGGCAGTATCACGAATCCCGAACTCGAGGCCCTGCCTCTTGGCAATCTCATGGCGATTCAACAAACCTTCCAATGAGTCTCGCAGCTGGAGATCAACCGCACGACCCTAATCATGCACGGATTAGCAGCTGGAGACTAAGTGCCAGAAGCAGGAAAAGTAGTCGGCCACCTTCAAAGGCAACGGTTCGTAATTCCTCGGGAAGAGCGAAGCCCCCCCCCCTCTTGCCACCGGCTATTGTCAGTTCTTGCGCCAAGACATGGCCTTGAGCGGGTGCTCGTCGAGGACATTGCCTTCCAGACCTTCCAGTCTCTGGCCGTCGTAGAGCTGGATGCCGACATAAAAGTAGAGCGGGCAGACAGGCATCTCTTGGTCGACGAGAATCTGCTCGGCTTGGCGCAGGATGTCGTGGCGCTTCGACGGGTCCAGCTCCGCCGCCGCTGCGGCAATGATTTGGTCGTAGCGCGGGTCACTCCATCCGGTACGGTTGTTGCCGCCGCCGGTGACGAACATATCGAGAAATGTGTTGGGATCTGGATAATCTCCGACCCAGCTGGAGCGCGCGATGTCGTAGTCGAGCGAACTGAGCGAGCGGAGGTAAACTTTCCACTCCTGGCGCAGGAGTTGCACATTCACGCCGAGTTCGCGCCGCCACATGCCCTGCAACTCGATGGCGATCGCTTCGTTCAACTCTCCCTCGCTGTAGAGATATGTCACCATGGGGAACCCTCGCCCATCGGGATAACCGGCCCCGGCCAACAGCTGTTTCGCCGCGGCGATGTCACGGCCGCGGCCGTTCTCATACGGACGATATCCCCCGGCACCGGGGGGCACGAAGCTGTCCGCAGGCAACTCCCCCGCCCGCGTGATACGCTCGACGATGGAGGGCTTGTCGAGGACGAGGCTGAAAGCCTGCCGCACGCGCGCGTCGGTGAACGGACCCTTGGCGCAGTTATAGCGCAAAAAGTATGTCCCGAGAAACGGTGCGGCGTGGAAGTCCTCCCGGTTCTTAATTTCACCGAGCAGCGCGGGCGGGACGAGCCCCTTGTCCATCATGAGGTCGGCCTGCCCGGCGGCGTAGAGATTGAAGGCAGTGTTGGCTTTGCTGACCGGCAATACGTCGATGGTTTCCATCGCCACATTGTTGGCATTCCAATAGCGCGGGTTTTTGCGGAGGCGGATGTGGTCGTTGAGCCGCCATGACTCCAGGAGGTAGGCGCCGTTGCCGACGAGACACCCAGGCTTGGTCCAGTTGTCTCCGTGCTTTTCGATGGCGTGCAGCGGCACGGGCAAGAGCGTCACAAACGAGCAAAGGTCGAGAAAGAACGGCGTGGGATTCTCCAGTTCGACGCGCAGGGTGCGATCGTCGGTCGCCGAAACCCCGACCGCGGCGAAGTCGGTGATTTTGCCTTCGTTGAAGGCCCTCGCATTTTTGATGTACTGCAGCTGGTAGGCGTATTCAGAGGCCGTCGCGGGCGCGAGGGTGCGGCGCCAAGAGGCGACGAAATCTTTGGCCGTGAGCGGACGGCCATCGCTCCAGACCAACCCGTCGCGCAACTTGAAATTGTAGACGCGTCCCGCTTCGGAGATTTCCCAACTTTCCGCCATCCCAGGTTGCGGGGTGCCTTTTTGGTCGAAGGTGAGCAATCCCTCAAACAGCGCGTTGGCGATACGCCCCTCCGGTTGGCCGGTGATGAGCGCGGGGTCGAGCGTCTCGGGCTCTGCGCCGTTGAGAAAGATCAGGTCGGCGCGAGGCTGCGGTGAGCATCCAGCGAGGATCAGAACGGCGGCAAGGATGGGCCAGAGCACATGACATTCATGGCCGGATCGTGGTTCTCTGACAATCCCCCGCTGCACGCTCGCTCGCCGGCGGGACCTTGCCGTAGGATGGCCGCATGTCCGCACCGGTCACATCCGCGAACCTGGCTGCATGGGTCTGCCTAGTGCTGGCGGGGTTTCTCTACTTTTTCGCGCTGGGAAGCGACCACGCGGCAACCAACGGCGACGAGTTGCTCTACGCCCAGATCACGAGGCTGACCGCGGCGACCGGCGACTGGCTACCGCTGCAGAGCCAGGTCGAACGCCATCGCAACACCAAGCCGCCGGCGCTGTTCTGGCAGGGCATCGTCTCAACCGAGTGGGGCAAGCAGTGGGATCTCTGGCATCTCCGCTACCCGAACGTCATCTACACTTTGGCCATCGCCGTGATGGTCTTTTTCCTCGGATGCAAACTCGGCGGGGGCACCGGACCCGGCGTGTTGGCGGCGCTGGTCTATCTCTGCTTCTTCGGCACCTACCGCTACGGGCGCGTCTTCCTCACCAGCGCCCCGGAAACCTTCTGGCTGTTTCTTCCCTTCTGTCTTCTGCTCCTCCGGCCCAACCGTGATCGCGGGATCGGTTGGATTGCGGCCCTTCTCTTCGGGATCCTTTTTGGCTTCGCCTTGCTCTACAAATCCTTCGCGCTCGCGTTACCGGCCGCTGCCGGGCTGGCGTGGTGGACGATGCACGGGCGAGGCTATCGCTTCGTCGAGTGGCTGAAGCGCGATGCGTTCCAGATCGCGCTGGCCACCATCGTCTCCCTCGCCGTCTTCGGCATCTGGTATTGGCTGGATCCGCAGCGCCACCTCATCCTCTCCGACTTCGTGCTCGATGAAAATTTGGGCAAGTTCAACACGGATGGAGAAAACTATTTCGTCAATCTGCTTTGGGGTGGCTCGAGCGTCTGGCGCAACGTGGTTTCTTTCCCGATCAACGCGGGCCTGCTCGCCCCAGCGGTCATCGCCGTCATCATCCTCGCCTTCCGGCGTCGGCGCGAAATGCAGAGCGAGGAAAAACTGCTCTGGTTTTGGATCGTGACCATGTTTGTCGTGTTCTCCCTGCCCAACCAGCGCGACGAGCGCTATCTTCTCCCGGCCATGCCGGCGCTGGCTGTGCTCTGCGCGCTTTATTGGACGCGCATCCCGATCTGGCTGCTGGAAGTCGGTCTGCTCGCGGTGGCTGTCATCGCCCTCGGCATGGGCTGGGGTGCCACCATCCTGAACAAAGAGGTCGGCGAGGGCGCGCTCTATCCATGGTATTTCTGGTTTGTCGTCGCTACGGCCATCGCGTTTTCGCTCGGCGCGCTGGCCAAATCTTCGGCCCGCACGATCATCCTTCCCGCCATCCTGCTCCTTTATCTCGGCTTCGGGCTTTTTCTCACGCCGTTCGACGGTTCGCGCGGAATCTACGATATGGAATCGCAGAATTTTGCTTTTGGCCGGAAGGTGGCCGTGCCGATCAACTTCGGGGCACGGGAGGAAGTCTACCGCTTTCTCCTGCCAGGCTGCGACGTGCATCCGTACAAATTGAAAAATGGCGCGGCTCCCGAGGACCTGCGCGCCAAATACCGCGCGTTTATCCTCAGCCTCCCCCTGGCCGACGACTCGGTCGAGGACAATCCATCCCTCCGCGTGGTCGGCACCAGGTTGAATCTCATCGACCGGTTCAACAACGAACAGACGATGGACATGCTGCGCGGGAACGTGTCGCGGCAACTTTTCAAAAAGGATATTCTGGTCGAAGTGCTTCCCGCGGCGCCATGAGAGGCGATGCCTTCATGGTGTCCGGTTGGTTCAGTGCAGCTTGTCTCGCCTTGGCTGCTTTTGTGTACCTGAACGCTCTCGGCAGCAAACACGCGGCCACCAACCCCGATGAACTCCTCTACCTGCAGATCGCACGACTGACCGCGGACACCGGTCAATGGCTGCCGCTGCAGGCCAGCCAGGACAAGCACCGGAACACCAAACCACCGGGCCTTTTCTGGCAAGGTATGGTTTCCACCAACTGGGGCGCGCACTGGGACCTCCTGCACGTCCGGTATCCGAACGCGCTCTACACGCTGGTGGTCGCCGCGATGGTGCTCGTGATCGGTCGGAAGCTCGGCGGTTCGTTCGCATGCGGCGCGACGGGTGCACTCGCCTATCTCGCTTTATTCGGAGTTTATCGTCACGGGCGCGTCTTCCTGACCAGCGCGCCGGAAACCTTCTGGCTCTTCGCGCCGTTGTGTCTGCTGCTCCTCCGGCCGTCGAACAAGCTGGGATGGCGGCTGGCCGCGGCTTTCGGCGTTATCTTGGGTATCGCCCTGCTCTACAAATCGCTCGCCATGGCCATCCCGGCAGCTGCGACCGCGGCCTGGTGGACACTGCATCAGCGCGATTACCGCCTTGGCGAATGGGTGCGCACGGACGCCGCCAAGATCATCTTTCTCTCACTCTTGTCGCTCGGCATCTTCGGCCTGTGGTTCTGGCTCGATCCGCACCGTGAATGGATCTGGCAGGACTTCATCCTCAAGGAAAACGTGGGCAAGTTCGATGCGCAGGAGGGAAGCTATCTGACCAACGCGCTCTGGGGAAAACACAGCATCTGGCAATATGCGGCCGGCTGGGCGACCAACGCGGGGCTCCTCGCGCCGGCGGTGCTGGCGGTCTTTGTCATCGCGTGGTGCGGTCGTGACAAAATCACGCAGCCAGAGAAGCTGCTCTGGATCTGGATCATCACGCTTTTTGTCTTCCATCTTTTTCCCAACCTCCGCTACGAGCGCTACCTCCTCCCAGCCATGCCGGCCGTGGCGGTGCTCTGCGGGCTTTATTGGGAGCGGATCCCTCGATGGGTTCTTGCGCTGACAATTTTTTCGGCAGGCGTGATCAGCGCCGGATTGCTAGCGGGCGCAGTCCTTCTACAAAAAACTCTCACGACGGCAATTGTATACTCGGCAGCGGATTGGGCCGCGTTGGGTGGAGTAGTGTTTTTCAGCTTGGCCAGTCTGGCCCGCACGGCATGGACACGGGCCTTCGCCCTGCCGTCGGTGATCCTTGTCTATTTGGCCTTCGCTGTTTTTCTCCGCCCATTCGATGGTCCACTCGGTACCTACCCTGATACCGCCATAGCCGCCGCCTTCGAGCATGATGTCGTCGTGCCTTCACCCTTCTATGCGAAGGATGAGATCTACAGGTTGCTGCTTCCGGGCAGCGCGCCGAAAAGAATCCGCGAGAAACAGCTCGCCGATGCGCTGGCGGCGGGAAAAAGCGGTGACCTTTTTGTCCTCACGCGCCCCTTAAATGACGTCAGTCTGGCCAACGAAAACCGTCTCATCATTTTGGGACGCAGGCTCAACTTGCAGGACTATTTCACGGGGGAGCAAACGGCAGACATGCTCCGCGGCGATGTGGCTCGGCATCTTTTTGCCCGGGAATTTTTGGTGCAGTTGCAGCCCTCAGCGTCCGCGCCAGCGCAGCAGAAGTAAACGCAACGCCGCGACGATGGAGACCACCGCATAGAGCGGATCGACGAGATAATCCCAGAAGTTGCGCGATTCCTGCACTGGCACCAGGTAGGCTATGGCCGCCGCAACCAGGACCCATCCGAAACGGTTGCCGCGCCACAGCAGCCAAGACGCGCTGAGCGCAACCAACCCGAAAAGCGCCAAAGAGGCAGCCCAGAACAGCCACGGCCAGCCGAGCGCATAAGAATCGAAGTTGCGTGGACCGAGCCCGAGCGCGCTCGGATAAAGCAGGACCGCAGCGCAGGCACCAAACATCCATGCAGCCGACCATTCGCGCGCACGAAACACTCGCAGCAGGCCCCCACGGGAAGCGATCGCGGCGGCCACCATGACAACCAAGGGCACGCTGATGTTGGGCGTGAGGCCGCTCAGCCAATAACGCAGCGGGTGGCCGAAGAAAGGAACGACCGACAGCACGCCGGAAAAAGCCATGGCAAAAA
Organism: Chthoniobacterales bacterium; assembly: GCA_037141375.1. Taxonomy (GTDB): domain Bacteria; phylum Verrucomicrobiota; class Verrucomicrobiia; order Chthoniobacterales; family JACTMZ01; genus JACTMZ01. The sequence goes on from JBAXCT010000017.1 coordinate 8,294, forward strand.
TGAATCCTGCCGGCCCGCGCAGCAGGGGAATCCGCTGCCATCCCCAGACCAGCAGCAACCAGAGGCCGGCGACACTCCACCAAAACGCACACGTCATCATGGCCCGATCCCTCTCCCCGCGCGAGCAAGCTGTTGATCAATCCACGCGACGTTGAATTCCGCGTAGCGGACCTCGTGGCCGAGAGCGGAATAGACCATCTGCACGCGACCATTGTTTCCGATGATCATATAAGGATAGGAAAATTCCGCGCCTGGCTCCTCCTCCAAGGTCGCGATGACTTGCCATGACTTGCCATCGTCAGGCGAGAGGGCCAGACGGAGATTCTCGCGCTTGCGATTTTTTGCATCGTTCAACGCGCAGATCAACCGACCATCGGGGAGGCGCAACCCACAGACACCGGAATCGAAGTTGGGCAATAGGGAAGCCTCCGGCTGACTCCATGTGCGACCGGAATCGAAGGAGCGCGATAGAGCGGCGCGACCCGAGCCGCTGTCATCACGATAGAAGGCAAGAGCGGAGTCTGCGGAAACGGGCACGATGGAAGGCTGGAACATGATCATGCCTCCCCTCATGCGAGAAACCGCGGCGGAGTAACCGCCGTTCCATGGCTGCAGCCAAAGGATCTCCGGATATCTTCCGATGAATTCCTCATAAATCGGCACGGCCCAGCCTCCGCCGACAAGGCGCGAGGGCGGGTTGCGGGGCAAAGCGCTGAGATTGGCCAGCGGATTGAGACAAAGTTTCTCCGGCGCGCTCCACGTCGTGCCGCCATCAGCGGACCAACTCGTATTGATCGAACTGCCCGACCACTTGCCGGCGGAGATAGAGACGAAGAGAAGCCCGAGTTTGCCGTCCGCCCCGGACAGCAACACAGGGTTGCCGAGGGAAACCACATGGCGACGAAGCGACTCGGCGACACCCGCGCGGTCGAAAATAGTCCGAGGTTCGGACCAGACACCGGCCGTATCACGACGGGAGAACTGGATCGTGACGTCGGAAGCGCCCTCTGCCCGTCCCGCATACCATGCGGCGGCCAGCGTGCCATCCGATAACGTGGCGATCGTGGCGGAGTGCGCCTTCTGCTGCGCAGACTGCGCGTTGAGCTTGCTCACCGCGCAGTATGGCTCCGGTGCGGTCGCTGTTGGTTGCTCCCCAAAGATGAAGCCGGGAAACGAATGCCGCGCCTGCTCACGAGCCACCAACCAAGGTGCAAGGACGATAACAAACCCGGTGAGTGCGGCAAGCAGAGAGAGCAAGGGACGCTGAGGCTGCGAGGCAGGACGCGAAGATTTCACGACTAGATGATCTCGACCGGACATTCCGGAAGGGCCTGCAAAAATGCCCGTCCATATCCCTTGGTCACCACGCGATTGTCAAGGAGCACAATGATGCCTTCGTCGGAAGCGGTGCGGATGAGCCGTCCCACGCCTTGCCTAAGTTTAAGTATGGCCTCAGGCAGAGAGTATTCCGAAAAGGGATCGCCGCCGCGCTGCTCGATCTGCTCGAGACGCGCCTCGATGAGCGGTTGGTCGGGAACGGCAAAAGGCAGTCGCGTGATGATGACATTGCGCAAAGCCTGACCCGGCACATCAACCCCTCCCCAGAAACTGTCGAGACCGAAGAGCACCGAATTTTCCAGATCCTTGAAATCTTCAACCATGCGGTGGCGGGAGCGGTCGCCGCCCTGCACGAGCAGCGGCCATCCGCGTGAGGCGAAATGGGGTTCCATGCGGTCAGCCAAGCTGCGCATCAGCCGCGCGTTGGTGAAGAGGACGAAGGCGTGACCTTGCGTCTGGTCCGTGAAGTGTTTGATCCATCGCTCCAACTCCACCTCGTAGTCCGGGGCGCGCGGGTCGGGCATTTTTTTGACCACGTGAATCTTCATCTGCCGTGCGTAGTCAAACGGGCTGCCGATCTGCACGGCGGCGGCATCATCCGCGCCGACCCTCTCGCGAAAATAAAGCAGGTCGGAACGTCCGACGGAGAGGGTCGCACTGGTCAGCACGGCCGTGGTTTCCTCGCGAAAGAGCAGGCGGCGAAGTTCCCCGGCCAGATCGACCGGCGTGGCATGGGCCGTGACGAACTGATCGTGGCGCCCCGACTGCGAGGCCCAGTAAACGGTCTCTTCGGCCTGCTGCTCGATAAAAACCGGGAGCCCGTCGACGAAAGACTGCAGCCGCATCGAAGACTCGGCGGCCTCGGCCTTGAGATCCTCGTTGGCCTCGGATGCGGAGTCGCGCAGAACCTGCCGCAAGGCCTGCAACCGAGGGATGATGTCGAGCGGAAGTTCGAGCGGTTGGCGCACGCGGACCTCCTTTCCCTTGCTGAAGGAACAGGAGTTGCCCAGCGCGGCAAAAAAGCGTTCGCTCTCATCGATGGCCGAGGCCACCGCGGCCCCACCGGCCTTCGATTTCAATGCGGCCATCAGACCTTTCTTCGTGCGCGGGTGCCAGAGGCGCTGGAGCAGGAAACGCAGTTCATACTGCGACAAGCGGATGCCGAGATGCTTGGCAGCGACACCCTCGATGGTGTGTGCCTCATCGATGACCAGAAAATCATTGGGGTAAAGGTAGCCCGAGGAGTCGTCGGCTATCTCCTGGCCCGCTAGCAGGATAAAAAGCAGGCTGTGGTTGAGAATGACGATATCGGCGGAGTCCACCCGACGGCGCGCCTGCTGATAAAAACAGCGCTCCCCTGCGCCGCACGATCGTTGCGTGCAAATGCCCGCTTCGCTGCAAACAAGATGCCAAACGGCGGGGTCGGGCTGTGGGTCCAGATCGGCGAGAGATCCGTCCGACGTCCTCCGGCTCCACTCGTGAATCCTCTCAAGCTCCAGCGACTCCACGGTGCTGAAAAGTTCGGCGCGGTTTTCCATCGCCTTGGCTAAGCGTCTCGGGCAGAGGTAGTTCTGCCTGCCCTTGAGCAGGGCGGAATCGAATTCCACCGGGAGCAATTTCCCGACCAGGGGCAGGTCTTTGTAGACAAGTTGCTCCTGCAGATTGATCGTGTGCGTGGAGATGATCGCCTTGCGTCCGGCCTCCGTGGCGGCCAGCACCGAGGGCGCGAGATAGGCCAGCGATTTCCCGGTGCCCGTGCCGGCTTCGACCGCGAGGTGCCCGCCCCGCGCGATGGTCGCGGCGACATGTTCGGCCATGAGCAATTGCTGGGGGCGGAACTCGTAGTTGCGGGCCGCGGCAAGCAATCCGCCGGGCGAGAAAATCTCGCGCATGCGGGCAGAGGGATCAGCGGCCGCCGCGCCTTCGGGCACCAGCGAAATCATGGGATGACGTGGCCGGGAATCCGGTTGATGCGCCCCCCGCGGTAGGCGATAATGCACCTTCCGCCGGGGCGGGGCGATAGGGCCCCAGAGCGGGCACATCCGATGCAGATTCTCGACCGATATCTTTTCATCCGCGTATTGCAGCCATTTCTCTACTGCGTGGTGGGCTTTGTCTCCATTTGGCTCGTTTTCGACCTGAGCGAGAATGCACCGGCTTTCATCCAGAACAAAGCTCCGCTTTCACTGGTGGTGGAGTTCTATCTGCTCCGGGCTCCGGAAATCCTACTCATGAGCCTGCCCATCGGGCTGCTGCTGGCCCTGCTCTACACCCTGACCCAGATGTCTCGCCGCAACGAGATCATCTCCGTGCTCTGCGCCGGCCGCAGCATCATCCGCCTGCTCATGCCGCTGTTTCTTTTCGGTCTTGCCCTCACCACTCTAGCCACTGCCCTCAATTACGCTGGCGCTCCGCATGCCGGGGCGGTCAAAAAGGAAATTCTGACCGACCTTCGCAAAAAGGGGGACGTGAACCGCAAAGCCTTGCGCGGGCACCTCTACCGCAACCGTGAAGACCGCCGGTTCTGGTACATTTCGCGCCTCAATCCTTCGATCGAACGCTTCGCGTGGATCCAGATCATTCAAGAGGACAAGAATGGCGACCTAGAGACGAACTATTACGCCGAAGAGGCAAAATACGATTACCCCACAAAGTCTTGGAACCTCAGCAACGGCAAGGTCGTGCATTTCGACAAGCAGGGCGATGTCAGAGAGCAAACAAAGTTCAAGACGCTGCAGCTTTCGGCCTTCTCGGAGACGCCGTGGCGGATCAGCAGTTCGGTGCTGGAGGCCAATTTTCTCTCGGTGCCCGAACTGCGCGAATACCTGAAATACAACAGCCACTTCACCGAGGCACGCTTGGCACCCTACACCACGCAACTGCAGTACCGCTGGGCGCTTCCGTGGGGTTGCTTCATCGCGGTGCTCATTGCCGGTCCGCTCGGCATCGTCTACTCGCGGCGCGGGCTGATGGGCAGTATCACGATGGCGATCGGCCTGTTTTTCCTGCTCATCCTCAGCAGCAGCCTGTTTCTCGCTCTTGGCAAGGGCGACCGCATCGGGCCGGTTCTGGCCGCGTGGGGACCTGTCGTATTTTTTGGCGGGATCGGCGTTCTCATGCTATGGATGCGCACGACCAACCGGGAAGTCCCGAACATCCTCAGCTGATCACGCCATGAACCAAGATTGGGAAATACGCAAGCGCTCGGAAGCCTGCACCCTCACGCAAAGACCGTTCCGAGAGGGCGAGTTTTTTCATACCGCCATCTTTCGCGAGGGGGACGGTTTCCGTCGGGAGGACATTTCGGAGGAGGCGTGGAATTCCCAGCCGTCCGGGCCCCTTCCATTTTCTTTCTGGCGGTCGAAATTCGAAATGCCGCCCCCACCCCCGCCGGAGCCCTTGGCCCAGCAGGACGCGGAGGGAATTTTGCGCAAGCTCATTGAGGAGAACTTGGATGTGACCCGCAACGCCCGCTACATCCTCGCCCTCATGCTCGAGCGCAAGCGCCTGCTCAAACCGATGGAGAGCAGCGACCCCGACGTGCTCGTCTACGAGCGCGCACAATCCGGCGAAACATTCCTCATCCCCAACCCCAGACTCAGCCTCTCCCAGGTCCCCGAAGTCCAGCGCGAGGTCTCGGCCCTGCTCGGCATGCAACTCGACACGCCAGCCGCGCAAACCGCCGCAGCCTGAGCGCCACGCGCCCATGAGCGCCGCACCCTTTGGCTTCGAACGCCGTCCGTCACAACCCGCGCTTTTCCTCGCGCCGATGGCGGGCGTGACCAACTCCGTCTTCCGCCGCATCTGCAAGGCACGAGGCGCCGATGTCCTGACCACCGAGTTTGTCTCGGCCGACGGCATCATGCACCGCAACGAACGCACGGAGCACTATGTGGATTTTACGCCCGAGGAACGGCCTCTCGGCGTGCAGCTGTTCGGCGGCGACCCCGATCAACTGGCCCGCGGCGCGGCCTCCGTCCTCGATTGGAAGCAGCCGGACTTCATCGACATCAACTTCGGCTGCCCGGTGAACAAAGTCGTTTGCAAAAACGGCGGTTCCGCCCTCCTGCGCGACGGAGAACTGCTCGCGACCATCGCCGCCGCGGTGGTCCGCGCGGCGGCCCCGGTTCCAGTCACCGCGAAAATTCGCATCGGCTGGGATAGCCAATCGATCAATGCCGCGGACAATGCCAGGCGGCTAGAAGATGCGGGTATCCGGCGATTGACCGTGCATGGCCGCACCCGCGCGCAAGGGTATTCGGGCGAGGCCGATTGGGGCGTGATTGCCGAAGTCGCCTCCGCCGTGCAGATCCCGGTGGTCGGGAATGGCGACATCGATTCCGCCGAGATCGCCCTGCAGCGCTGGGCCGGGACTCCCGTCTCGGGCCTCATGGTCGGACGCGCGGCCATGACCAGCCCGTGGATTTTCCAGGAGATAAAAGCCGCTTTCCGCGGCGAAAATGCGCCGCCCGCACCGACTTCGTCCGACCGCTGGGATCTCATCGAAGACCACTGCCGGCAGGAGCTCGGCCGGTGGCGAAAGACGGAAAAGGGCATGCACGCCATGCGGTCGCGCCTCATGGCTTACTCGCGAGGCATGCCCTCGAGTCGCGAACTGCGCCGCCGCTTCGGACAAGTCGACACCCTCGAAGAACTTGCCGCCGTCCGCGCATGGCATGAGAACGCAACCCATACGGAAATCACCGGCCAACCCGAGCCTCCCCTGGCCGCCGATCCGGCGGTGGGCTGACATCGTCTTCCTGCTCCTCGCTGCCAATTACGATGGTCACGAGACCAATGGCAAAGGCGGTCCGGGCCGCCATTCTCTCGCGCGGTCAAAGGATCTTAGCCAGCAAAGGCAAAGCCCGGGAGACCCTTCACGCCGGGGGTCGCGGCAAAAATGTTTCCGGATCCGGGTTCGGTGGCTGGCTCCATGTCTTCACGGCCCTTCTGTGCGGTGGTGAAATACAAGGTGGCAAGATCAGGCCCACCGAAGGCGGGGCAGGTCACGTGGGGCGCGGGACAGGTGATCTTTTCCACCATCTGGCCGGTCGACGGATCCCATCGCGCCACGCCGAAGCCGGCCCAGAGTGCGGTCCATAAAAAGCCGTCCTCATCGACCGCGAGTCCATCGGGACGGCCGATCGCTTTATCCACCTCCACAACGACCCGGCGGTTCGTGATGCTGCCGGCATGCGCGTCATAATCGAAAGCAAAGACACATCCGGTTTTGGTGTCGGTCCAATAGAAAGTTTTTTCGTCCGGCGACCAACCGAGCCCGTTCGCATTCCCCACGCTGTCGATCAACCGCGTGGAGGAAAGATCAGGTTCGATGCGCCAGAGGTTCGCCTTCTTGTCGGACCCATCGTAGGCCAGCGAACCGGCAAAGAGCCTTCCGCGCGGATCCGGTTTGCCGTCGTTGAAACGGTTCCCCGGCAGATTCGCCTCGGGATCGCAAAGGAGTTCGAAGCGGCCGCTGGCAAAATCCATGCGCGCGATGCCGTCGCGGGTCGCGAGAACAAGATCGCCGCGGGTGGTCGGCTGCACCATGGAAACATGGCAAGGCGTCTTGCGCACCTCGTCTCTTCCGGTGGCGGGATCGAAACGGTGCACCTCGCACTGCAGGATATCGACCCAGTAAAGTTTCTGCTCGGCCGCAAACCAGCAGGCGCCTTCGCCCAGGGTCGCCCTCGCTTCCAACACGCATGATGCCGCAGTCTCATTCACCACCGATTGCCTTACCCGTCGCGGTTCTCGGCGTAAAGCTATCTTGCCAACCGTTGCCACCCGGGCCAACGGCGCTTAGGATACCTCAATGCGAACAGCCGCCCTCAGCCACATCAAACCCGAGGCGCTTTCCCTCCTCCGGCAATCGAACTCGCAACTCATCGTCATCGATGTGCGCACCGCAGGAGAATTTGAATCCGTGCACGCCACCGGTGCCAAGCTGGAACCCCTCCAAGACCTCGACCCGAAGAGCTTCATCTCGTCGCTCGAGTCACCCGAGCAGCCGGTGTATATTCTCTGCAAGTCGGGCATCCGGGCAACGCAGGCCGCCGAGCAATTGCTGGCGGCCGGTTTGTCCAGTGCGGTGGTGGTCGAAGGAGGCACGGACGCATGGCTTGCAGCTAATCTGCCGGTCGAACGAGGCAGCCGCAGCGTGATGCCGCTCGATCGCCAAATGCGCAGTTTTGCCGGGCTTGGCATTCTCATCGGCTCGTTGCTGGCCATGACCGTCGATCCACACTTTATCTGGATTCCTCTTTTCATGGGCTGCGGGTTGCTTTTCTCCGGGCTGACCGGCCTGTGCCCGATGATGAATGCGCTAGCGCGCATGCCGTGGAACGGCGCGAGGAACTAGCCGGCTTATTCCGATGTGGCGCGGGCGCGCCCGGCGAGTGCAGCCTCGAGCGTGTGCCATGGCAGGAGCGCGCATTTGACGCGGGCGGGAAACCGCCGCACACCGGACAGGGCAGCAAGATCGCCCAGGTCTGCCGACATAGCATCCTTCGTTTCCAACAACATGGCCCGCACGCGAGAGGCAACTTCTTTCACCTCAGCCGACGATCTACCTTTGCAGCGGACCGTCATGAGCGATGCGGCGGCACGAGAGATCGCGCACCCCTGACCTTGAAAGGAAATATCCGACAGCACATCCTCCTCGATCCGGATAAAAACTTTGACCTCATCGCCGCAGGACGGATTGACGCCTTCGGCCGAGCAAGTGCAATCAATGAGGACGCGGAAATTACGCGGCCTTTTATGGTGATCGAGGATGATCTCCTCGTGAATTTCGTAGGGAGCGGACATGCCCCGGGAGGGTCACTGCAGCACCCGCACCGGCAAGGATGTCTCGAAGCGGCTGTTGCCGGGACTCGTGACAGGAGATCCTCCGATTTCCACGATGTTAACCGCGGTGACGGCTGGCGCATCCTGCGCGCGGGCATCGGGGACGAGCGCAAGATCTTTGCCGACCATGTAAAGCAGGCAACCGGCGATAACAGTGAGAACAATGCGTGTGTAGGCGTCGATCTTCATAGGGTGCCGAACCTCCATCCGGGCAGCGTCCGCGTCAAGCGCCAAGCACTTCGTGGATCACCCAGCCCCTGAGCCGCTCGGCACAGGCATCGAGCGCGTCGCGCCAATCTTGGTCCGCCCCGTCACTTGCCGAGTCGCTGACGTCCTTGACCAGTGTCACTTCCAATCCGAAGTCCTGCGCCACCCTTGCCACAGCATAGCCCTCCATATCCACGAGCGAGGCCAGTCCGGCCAGACGCTCGCGCTCCGCGCCGCCGCTGACAAAAACGTCTCCCGAAGCCAAAACGGGGCCCGGGCCCAGATCGATCGGTGCACCGAAATGTTCGCCGGTCAGGCGGAAGATCGCCTCGTCGTCGAAGTCATGCTGGATGACGCGGCCCACCACGTGGGTGCCGGTCATTTCGGCGCGCAGTGCGCCCGCCGTACCGAGGTTGATGACGCGGGCTGGGCGATGACGGGACAAGACCGCGGCGAGCGCAGCGGCGGCGCGGATTTTGCCGATCCCTGTGACCAACACCGGCAAATCCCCGTCATGGAGATGCTGCGCCTCCTCCTCAAGCGCCACCACGAGCAGCGGGCGTTGCAGCGCGATGTCTCCGTGTAAGGTCATGCGTCAAGACAAACAGATCGAAAGCATTTCGGCGACCAATTCCTCATGCGGACGGCATTGCCTTTTCGTCAGGCAGCAGGGAGACTTGCTTCTGCTGCCATGTTTTTTCTCACTCCGCGATACCGCAAAGAGGGCAAGCTCGTGCTGCGCGC
>JBAXCT010000018.1:0-16554 GCA_037141375.1 Chthoniobacterales bacterium
GTGACCGACTTCACCCCTGTGCACTTGAGGTCGCCCTCGAAGCCCACGATGCGGTCGACCATGAGAAAGGGAAACCTGTGCGGGAGAATTTTCATGATCTCCGTGGTGGAAAGCACTCGCTCGCCGACCGGGAGCCGGGCGGGCGGGATCATGGCCATCATGTGCGCGTGCTGCTTGGCGATAGCCGCGGCCAACTCCGTGTTGGGACCGTGGCCCGGCTTGATGGCGACAACATGTCCGAGCAGCGGTCGACCGACGAGGGTCAGGTCGCCGATGATGTCGAGTATCTTGTGGCGTACGAACTCATCCGGAAAGCGCAGTGGTTCCTTGCTCAGCACGGAGTTCTCGCGGATGACGATGGCATTCTCGAGGCTGCCTCCGCGGATGAGGCCCTTTTCCATGAGAGGCTCGACATCCTCGTAGTGGACAAAAGTCCGGGCTGGCGCGATCTCCTTCTCGTAGGTTTCCGGCGTGACTTCGAGGCTGAGGTATTGGGTGAACATTCCATCCGGCCCGGCCTGGGTGCAGGAGATGCGGAATTTGCTGTCGGGAAGAATGACGAGGATGGAACCGTTTTTGGTGTTCACCGCGACCGGTTCGCGAATTTCGCAGACCCGGCGGTGTTCATCCTGCTCGGCGATACCGGCCTTTTTGATCAGCGCGACGTAGGGCGCGGCGCTGCCGTCCCCGATCGGCGGCTCGTTGGCATCCATCTCGATTAGTGCATTGTCCACTCCCAAGCCGGTGAGGGCGGAGAGGATATGCTCTACGGTGTGGACTTTCACATTGCCCTCGACCAGCGTCGTGGAGCGCTCGACGGTGCGGACGTTGGCGGCCAAGGCATCCACGGTCGGCTGGTCCTTGAGGTCGCTGCGGCGGAATTTGAATCCGTAGTTGGGCGGAGCCGGGTGGATCGTAAGGGTTACCTTTTCTCCGGTGTGGAGTGATACTCCAGCTAATGAGGCCGGGGCGGCGAGAGTATGTTGCTTTTGCATCGGGGCTTGATTTTCAGACGGCCAAGCGCCCGTCTATCATCGGTATTTGGCGGTTGGCAAAGGCGGCAGCTTCGGGGCTGTGCGTTACAATTATTAAAGTAGCGAGGCCTTGCGACGCAATCTTTTGCAGCAACCCCAGCACGCGGGACGCATTGACCGAGTCAAGATTACCGGTGGGCTCATCGGCGAGGAGAAGTTTCGGGCCATGGACCAAAGCGCGGGCAATCGCGGTCCTTTGCATTTCCCCGCCGCTCATTTGGTGGGGAAAGGCGTTGGCTCGGTCGGCCAAGCCTGCCATGTCGAGCATGGACAAGGCGAGCGCTCGTGATTCGCGCGCGCGATCGCCACGGAGAAGCAGCGGGAGTTCGACGTTCTCCACGGCAGTCATCGCCGGAAGAAGGTTGAAGAACTGGAACACCATGCCCAGTTTCTGGCGGCGGTAGGCGGTCAAGTCGGCATCGGTTGCACCCCGCAGATCTAGCCCATCGACAGAAATTTCTCCATCTGTGGGCTGATCCAGTCCGCCGAGGAGGTTGAGCAGCGTGCTTTTTCCACACCCGCTGGGGCCTGTCACCGCGGCAAAGGTGCGGGGGAGGATCTCGAGGCTGATATCGCGCAAAGCGTGCACTTTACCGCCAGAGGAGGGATATACTCGAGAGACATGGCTGAGTTTGATCATGAGAAGGAAGAGGGTTTCCGTTCTGCACGACGCGCGCAAGATAACTTCCGCGTCGTCGCGGAGGGGGTGGACTGGATTGCGGTGGACAAACCCGCGGGCCTGCTTACCCACCCGACGCGGCCGGATGGAACACCGACATTGTGGGATGGTTTGCGGGCGCTTCTGGCCTACGAACTGGCCAATCGAGGCCAACTCTCCATCATCACGCGGCTCGATCGGGAGACGAGCGGGCTCGTTTTGCTGGCCCTGACTCGCGAGCGGGCGCGTGCCTTCGGCATGGCGATGCATCGAGGAGCCATCGCCAAGGAATATTTGGCCATCGTGCGCGGCAGCCCCGAGTGGTTGGAGACGGTGGTGGATGCGCCGATCATCAGGCAGGGCGAGGTGCGAGAGTCTTCCATTTGGCTCAAACGCTGCATTGATGTGCGTGGCGTGTCATCCGTTACGGAGTTCCGAGTGGAAAAAAAATGGATGATGGGAGACCAGCCAATGTCCTTGGTCCGTGCGCGTCCGCTCACCGGACGTACGCACCAAATCCGACTGCATCTTGCGCACTGCGGATTCCCCGTTCTTGGCGACAAAATTTACGGTGCAAGGGAGGGGGCTTATCTCGATTTCATCAAGAGTGGGTGGACGGCGGAATTGGCCCGCGAGCTTGTCTTGCCGAGACATGCCCTCCATGCCTGTTGCTTGGAGTTCGACACAGGTTATGGGGTAGAGCGACTATCCATCGGCCTGCCGCCAGAGTTGCTCATGTTGGCCGAGGTCGAGGATCCTTGCGATAATTTGGCGTTTGGGTGATAAACGTAGAGACAGCCATGCCTACCTACGAGTACGAGTGCCTCAAATGCGGCAAACATTTCGACGCCTTTCAATCGATGAAGGATCAGGCTTTCAAAACTTGTCCGCAGGACAAATGCCAAGTCAGCCCGTGGGGAGATGGTGAGGTCAAGCGCCTGCTCGGTACCGGAGCCGGCCTGATTTTCAAGGGGAGCGGTTTTTACATCACCGATTACCGCAGCGAGGGATACAAGCAGTCGGCGAAAAAGGATGCGGGGGCGGGAGAGTCTGCGCCTTCCAAGCCTGCGGAAAAAAGCGCGAGTGTCCCGACGCCTCCTGCGCCTCCAACCAAAAGCGGCGGCACTTCCGCATCGTCCTCTGGTGCATCAAGTTCAGCAGGTGGAGGAGCATAGCCGACATTAATTAATTATGGGACTACCCTGCAGAGCCTGCGGATTCGATAATGATCCCACGCGTGTTTATTGCCACAACTGCGGGGTGAGACTGGATCGGGAAGCCGCACCGTCTCCTGCTCCTACGGGCTTTACTCACCCGACGGAAGTTAGCAAGGCTAAGGTCCGGCGCGCAGCGACCAACTGGCCCGGGCTGTTCAGCCTTCTTCTCAAACTGCTGGTGCTTTCGGGTTTGGTTGCTGCCGTTTATTTCGCGCTGCTTCCTCCTCTCGATTTGCCGGTGGCAGCCCATGCTAATAAAGGTTTGGCCCGCGGGCTGGACTCACTGATCGCACACTCAGCTGCATCCAGCTCGACAAGAGGTTTTTCCATCTCGTCTGCGGACCTCAATGTCTGGTTGGTTTCCTCGGTTCAACTTCATGCTTCAGGCGGCACCTTTTCCATGCGCCCAGAGCGTGTCTACACCGTTCCGGGAAACGGTAGTATCCGGATTGGTCTTGAAGTGGCGCTGCCGCAGGCGGGACGAACTTGGTTTGAGGGGGATTTTCTGCCGGTGCGTGCGAACGGAAGCTACATCATGCAACCCCGATCCTATGCCATCGGACGCCTTCCCATCCCGCTGCCGCTGGGGTGGTTGGTTTCGAGACAACTCGAGGGCTTGATGGAGGCGCTCAAAGATCCATTGGACCATCTGGCAGCGGCATCCAAAATCGAAGTGAGGCCTGACTCCGTTTCCTTGCGGTGGTCGGAATAGCTGTGAAGCGGGCCATCGTTCTCGGCCTGATGTTGCTTGCCTCAGCGGCACATTCCCAGGTCGTGGCTCCGGAACTTCTCAAACCCGAAAACCGTACAGTCAGCAGTTCCAAGCAATTCACCGTTTTTGGCGGAACCCGTGAACAAAGGTCCGATCTCAATCGCTGGGCGGAAGAAATAAAGATGCGCCTTCTTCGGGAGTTGAATCTCTCCGACAACTGGAAGGCGACCATCCTGCTGATCCTGACTCCGAACGATGGATTCAGGCTGCGTCAGCCGCGCCTTTTTGTCCAAGTGTTCGATGCGGGTGATGCGGGCCGCAAGCTGCAGGTCGACATTTTGCCGTCGGCGTTGCTTGACGAGCAGACGGTAAGGATAGGACTGCTCAAGGCCATCCTGCTTGAGATTGCTCTCCGTCAACAACAGTTCACCGGGAATCGGTTTGTCGATCAGCCCTCCTGGTTGGTGGGGGCTATGTCCGCGTTTTTGGCCAAGCGCGAACCGGGTGAAGATGCCCGTTTTTATTCCACGCTGCTCGAGAGCAAGGGCATGCCTCGCTTAGATCGGTTTTTGCAGCAGGACGCCGACTCCTTGCGGGGGCGGTCCCTTGAATTGTACGAAGCGCAAAGTCTTGCCCTCTACCAAAGCTTGCTTCAAATGCCGAACGGCCGAGGCAAAGTAGTGGACAATTTGAAGCTGTCCGAACCTTCGCGTGATCCCGTGGACCGCTTCGGCCAAACTTGGCCAGATTTTGTGGCAGAGCCTGACCGACTCGCCCGGCAGTGGGCTTTGGGGATCGCTAAACTTTCATCTCCGCAGCGAGTCGAACTTTTTACGGCGGAAGAAACGTCAAAAAAGTTGAACGCATGCCTGCACTTGCTCGGCGCTGATGATGGCGCCGAAGCGTTTATCGGACTCTCCCGCGCGCCGGAAGGCCGCTTCCGGCTGGACGAGGCGGCGGTGACCCTCCGTCAGCTGGGCTTTCGCGCGCACCCGCTGTACGTCGCTCTCGTCGAGGAATACCGCTCCATGATCGAAAACCTGAGCCGGGGGCGTCGCCGTGGGACCGAGCCGAAATTTCTGGAGGTTGAAGATCTCCGTTCCGCCTTGGATGCGCGGTCTTCGGAGATCACCGACTTCCTGAATTGGTTCCAAGCAAACGCTCCGTCAGATCCCTCCTCGCGGCCCGCCAAGCTGCGGCTTCTGCCGCCGCGCTCCTCGCGGAACGATAATATTTCCCGCTATCTGGACTCCGTCGAGCAGCGTGGTTGGTAAATGCCTCCGTCCGCCATGCGATCGGCGATGCGCGTCAGTGCCCACTCGGCGTGTTCTCGCACGAGCGGTTCGTGATCGATCGCCGCTTGGCGCAAGGCAGGGATATCCTCCTCTCCTCCTTTGTTGCCCAGGGCAACGCACACATTACGCAAGAATCCGCGGCGCTTCGTCCTGAGGACTGCTGACCCATGGAAAAGCTCCTTGAAGGCTTTATCATCGAGGCTGAGGTATTCTCGCATGGGCTTATCCATCGCTGGCAGACTTGGTTCCGATTGCGCGTCATGTGCCGCTTGCGCAAACCGGTTCCACGGACAAGCATCGAGACAGTCGTCGCAGCCAAAAATTCTGTCACCGATCGCCTCGCGGAGCTCCAGCGGGATAGCGGCTTTATTCTCGATCGTAAGATAGGAGATACAGCGTCTTGCATCGAGGATGTAAGGCGCGGTGATGGCTTGTGTCGGACATGAATCGATGCATCTTGTGCAAGATCCGCACCTGTCGGGGAGTGCTTTGTCCGGGTCGAAATCGAGGGTGGTAAGGATGACCGACAGAAAAAACCAGGTGCCGAGCTTCGGGTGGATACCCATGGTGCTCTTGCCGTGCCATGAAATTCCGCTGGCCGCAGCCCAATCCCTCTCCAGAACGGGGCCACCATCAACAAAACACTTTTGTCTTCCGCCCTCGGAGGCCAGCAATGCGGCCAGCCTTTCCATACGGGGAGCCAAGACCTCATGATAGTCTGCACCCCAAGCGTAGCGGGCAAAGCGACCTCGATCGCGTTTTGTTTCCGGCTGTGTTTGCCGGTAGTAGTTGGTTGCGAGAACAACGACCGATTTCGCGCCGGGCAAAAGATGAACCGGATCGCATCTCAGATCTGCTGTGCGGCGCATCCATTCCATCGCCCCGTGGTTGTCCGCCTGCAGCCAGATAACGAGTGCTTCCGCGTGTGGTGCGCGCCCCGCACGGGCAACCCCGCAGAGATCAAACCCCGCCGAAGTTGCCGCCTGCCGCAATTGCTCTTTGGTCATTTCTGCGAAGACCGGGCGTGCGACTACGCCGGGTTTTCCCAAACGCGTCCGTCGCGGGCGAGCAACCTGTCGGCCGAAATTGGTCCCCACGATCCGGCCTCGTAATCCGGAAAATCGCGCGGGGGAAGCGCGCCCCAGACGTCAAGGATGGGGTTGATAATCTGCCAAGAGGCGTCCACGCTATCCTCGCGGTGAAAGAGAGTCATGTCGCCGATCATACAGTCGTGCAGCAGTGTCTCGTAGCCGGTGACGGGTGACTGGTCGCCGTATTGGGAGTAATTGAAGTCGAGGGGGATGGTGTCGACGACGATGGTCGGTCCGGGCTTTTTGGCGCGGATCATGATCGAGATACTTTCCTCCGGCTGGATATTCAAGACGAGGGCGTTCGGTCCGGCCTCGCTGTGGAGTTTTTCTCCGAAGAGCATGAGCGGTGTTCGTTTGAAGCGGATGACCACCTGGGTGAGATGCTTGGCCAAGCGTTTTCCGGTGCGCAAATAAAAAGGCACATCGGCCCAGCGCCAGTTTTCGACAAAAAGCCGCATGGCAGCATAGGTCTCTGTGGTTGAGTGCGGGTCCACACTTGGCTCCTCGCGGTAGCCGGGAACCGGCTGTCCTTCAATGACGCCTGCTCCGTATTGTCCGCGCACCGCATTCTCTATCACTTCCTCCGGTTTCATCGGACGGATCGCATCGAGGACTTTGACCTTCTCGTTGCGCACGGCATCGCCGCTGATGCTGCTGGGCGGCTCCATGGCGATGAGCGAGAGCACGCTGAGCATGTGGTTTTGCACCATGTCGCGCAGCACGCCATAATGGTCAAGGTAGCCTCCTCGGTTCTCGACCCCTAGCGACTCGGCCACCGTGATCTGCACGCTATCCACGTAGCGCCGGTTCCAGTTCGGTTCGAAAATCATGTTGGCAAAACGGAAGACCATGATGTTTTGCACTGTCTCCTTCCCCAAATAGTGGTCGATGCGGTAAACCTGCGATTCCTTGAGATGGGCGCTCAACTCCTCATTCAACTTTCGCGCACTGTCCAGATCCCGGCCGAAAGGTTTTTCGATGATGACGCGGCGGTATCCGTCCTCGGCTTCCTTGATAAGGCCGACCCGCCCAAGTTGAGTGGATACGGTGCCGAAAAGGGTGGGGGTGACGGCCAGATTAAATATTGTGTTGGTGCCCGGGATCCGGGCCGTAGTTCGTACGGAAGCCAGTTTTTCAACCAGAGCAGTAAATGTTCCGGTGTCGTTGAAATCGCCCTGCATATAATAGCAGTGCGCGACGAAGGCGGCCCAAGCGGCCTCGTCGACTGGATGGTTGGCGTATTGCCGGATGTCTTGGCTCATCTGCTCCCGGAAACTGGCGTCTTCGCCCGGCGTGATGGCGACCCCGAGCACCGCGAACTGCTCGGGGAGAAGTCCGAGGCACTGCAGGTTGAACAGGGCCGGGATCAGTTTGCGTTTGGTCAGATCGCCGGAAGCTCCGAAAATGACAAATACGCATGGTGCCCCCGGGCCGCGGCGGGCGGCAGCAGTCTCCTGTTCGTTCGCCATCTCCATGATCCTGAACCTGCCTTGCTGGGTGCTCAACGACAAAACACCATTCCTGCGCTTTGCAAAAGTCCGGCCAGCACTTTAAATAGCCTGCCGGACGCTCTCGTGCGGCCCTGCCATCATGAACCTAATCGATCGTTATGTCGGTAAAAGCGTCCTTGTCGCGACAATCTATGGCGTGGCCGTGCTCAGCGTGGTTCTCGTCTTGGGAAACATTTTCAAGGAACTGCTCGATCTCCTCATCAATCGAGACGTTCCAGTTCGCTACGTCCTGCTCTTCATGCTTTATGTGCTTCCTTTTTCCCTCACCTTCACGGTGCCATGGGGCTTCCTGACGTCCGTTTTGCTGGTGTTCGGCCGGATGTCGGCCGACAACGAGATGATCGCGCTGCGGGCCTGCGGAGTGAGCCTCTTCCGTGTCTGCATGCCGGTCCTTGCTGTGGCGATCGTGCTCAGCCTGTTCAGCCTGTGGATCAATACCCGGGTGGCGCCGCTGGCGGAGCAAGCGATGCGAAATTCCATCGCGGAGATGGCGCGAAGCAATCCGTCTTCGCTCTTTATGCCCGACGAGGTGGTGAGCGAGTTTCGCGAGAAGAAGATCTTTGTCGGAGGCAAAAGCGGCGACAACTTGACCGATATTACCATCATCGAGCAGAGCAGTTGGGGCGCCCCCTCGCGCATCATTTATGCGCGACGTGGTGACATTCATACAGACGAGGCAAACGGCCAACTGCTGCTCAATCTTCACGATGCCAAGTTCGAGCAGCGCCAGGAAGGGGAGGAGAACAATTTTGCCGCCATCCGGCACGGCATCTCGGTCGGAGAGGCGACGGTAAATATTCCCTTGGAAGACCTCGTCGACGAGGGGTTGAGGGATAAGCCGCTTCGCGCCTACACGTTCTCGGAACTGCTCTCGTATCTCCCGGAGGTGGACGACCCGAAAAAGGCGGTGGCTGTGATGACCGAAGCCAGCAAGCGTCTGTCCCTGTCCCTAGCCTGTGTTGCATTCGCCTTGGTCGCCATGCCGCTCGGGGTGACGGCCCAGAGGAAGGAGACGTCGGTCGGTTTTGGCATCAGCTTGGCCTTGGCCTTCGGCTATTTCTTTTTTGTGGTTTTGGCGGAGATGCTGCGGAGCGATGTCGGCTACTATCCTTATTTGGTTCTCTGGATTCCCAACATGGCCTTTACCACAGTTGGACTCTGGCTACTTCTGCGGCTAGATCACCGTTGAAAATGTCGCTCGGACCCGGCTCTGATTCCTCAGATACTGCGACCGGCAGCTGAGGCGAAGGGGCGAAGTTCCTCGACCAAGGCAGCGAACGCCGCAGGGTCAAGTTGCTGCTGGCCGTCGCTCAGGGCCTCTGCTGGATTCGGGTGCACCTCCACCAGCAAGCCATCTGCCCCGACAGCCGCCGCTCCTCGGCAAAGAACCCTGACGAGATCAGCGCGTCCGCATCCCTGACTGGGATCGACAATGACGGGAAGGTGTGTCTCCAGCTTCGCGCTTGCCACAGCCGCGAGATCGAGAGTGTTGCGTGTGTGGGTCTCGAAGGTTCGGATGCCGCGCTCGCAGAGAATGACGTTCGGGTTTCCGTGGGCGAGGATGTATTCGGCAGCAAGGAGCCACTCTTCGATCTACATGCTCATTCCCCGTTTGAGCAGCACGGGTTTGCCGGTACGGGCCGCGGCGATAAGCAGCTGGAAATTCTGAGCATTGCGGGCTCCGATTTGCAGAATATCGGCGGTGGCTGCAACCTCCTCCACGTCTCTTTCTCCGAGCACCTCGGTGATGATGCGCAAGCCTGTTTCGGCGCGAGCCTTCGCCAGCAAGCGCAGTCCTTCGGGCCCCAGTCCTTGGAACTCGTAAGGAGAGGTGCGCGGTTTGTAGGCACCTCCTCTGAGGATCGAGGCACCGGCGGCTTTGACGGCCCGTGCGGTGACCAACAATTGCTCCTCGCTTTCGACCGAGCACGGGCCGGCCATGAGGACGAAGGATCCGCCGCCGATGATAACACCGCCAGCATCGACAACACTTCCCTCCGGTCGCGATTCGCGACTCGCCAGCTTGTAGCGCTTTTGCACACGCAGCACGCGCTCGACTTGCGGAAGCGCGGTCAGCGACTCCAACGTGGCGTTGGTTGTCTCATCGCCGACCGCCGCAACCACAGTCTGGAGCTTTCCCCTGATTGGTGCGGGGGTGTAGCCGAGTCGGCGGACCTCTTGGATCACCTCCTCAACCTTTTCGGGTGGGGTGTGCGGTCGGATGACGATTATCATCTGAGGAGCATAGTCCCCGCGCTAATCAGGGCCAAGAAAGGAAGCACAACGGAACAAAATGAGTGCATGTCCGGTATCTCTGCATCATATTGTATGGTTTCTATGAAAGACGATGAAGCGGCCGCGATCAAGGCGCTCGTGGCCGCGAGCGGGTGTGTGCACTCCCCCGAACTGGTGGAAGAATTAGTCCAAACAGCGCTTATCTTGGGGCGCGACAATGCCCCTGTCGCCGATTTGAAATTGTTCGTCCGCGCGCTCAAGGAGCTGCGCTATGCCTCAAAAGTATTCCAGCCCTATTCAGACCGGCGAAAGGTTTCAGTATTCGGCTCGGCGCGGCTTTCTCCCGACACGCCTCAATATAAAATGGCGGAGGAATTGGGGCGCAAGGTTGTGCAGAATGGCTTCATGGTTATCACCGGTGGTGGTGACGGCATCATGGGAGCAGCCCAAAAGGGGGCCGGGCGGGATCAAGGCTTCGGTCTCAACATACGCTTGCCCTTCGAGCAGAGGGCCAACGAAACCATCTACGGCGACAAAAAACTCGTCAACTTCAACTATTTTTTCACGCGCAAAGTCAACTTCGTAAAAGAAACGGATGCCTTCGTTCTTTTCGCCGGCGGGTTTGGCACGCAGGACGAAGGGTTCGAGTGCCTCACCCTCATGCAGACGGGCAAGGCCAAAATTACCCCAGTGCTGCTCTTGGATACCCCCGATGGTCGCTACTGGGAAACGTGGGAGTTTTTCATCAAGAACGATCTGCTGCGGATGAAGCTTGTTTCGCCCAGTGATTTCCACCTTTTCAAAATTCTCCATTCCTGCGACGAGGCCATGGCCCACATCCAACAATTTTACCGGGTTTTCGACTCCTATCGCTGGATTCGGGAAAAGATGGTGATCCGCGTCAAAAAGCCGCTGACCGCCGCCAGCCTGCGGAGTTTGAATGAAAAATTCCGTTCTACACTTATCACTGGCCGCATCGAACAAACCGATGTCCTCCCGGAGGAAGCCGAAGATCAACGTTGGACGGTGAGTGGTATTTTCCGCGGCGACAAAGATTTGCTACCCCGTCTTGTGCTCACGCCTAAAAAGACCGACTTTGGCACTCTGCGCCTCCTTATTGACGATATCAACCAATCTGATACTGGAGCTTAGCGGTTCGTCCATCGAGTTATGCCCGCGATGCAAAGAATCACCATTTACGACACCACGCTGAGGGATGGCACCCAAGGCACCGGCATCTCATTCAGTGTCCAGGACAAACTGAAGGTCGCCGAGCGACTCGACGATTTCGGGGTTCACTATATCGAAGGAGGATGGCCTGGCTCGAACCCGAAGGATGTCGCGTTTTTCAAGGAGGCGTCCAAAAGATCATGGCGGCATGCTAAGATTGCCGCCTTCGGTATGACGCGGCGCGGCGGGGTCAAGGTCGAAGATGATCCGCAGGTCAGGCAACTTCTTGCCGCGGAGACACCCGTGGTGACCGTGGTGGGAAAAACATGGCCTTTGCATGTGCGTGAAGTCTTCGGTGTCAGCCTGGAGGAAAATCTCTCGATGATCCGCGACACCGTTGCCTACCTCAAAGCGAACGGCCGCGAAGTGTTTTACGATGCGGAGCATTTTTTTGACAGCTGCCGCGAGGACGAGGAGTACTCCCTGGCCACCATTCGTGTGGCGTCAGAAGCGGGGGCAAACCTGGTGATTCTTTGCGACACGAACGGGGGAAGTTTGCCCGGCATGGTTGGTGAGGCGACAGCGAAAGCCTCCGCCGCGATTGGTGTGTTGGTCGGGACGCACACGCACGACGACAGTGGATTGGGTGTAGCCAACGCGCTTGCGGCGGTCGAAGCCGGTGCGATCCAAGTTCAGGGAACAATGAACGGCTACGGCGAGAGGGTGGGGAACTGCAACTTGACGACGCTGGTGCCACTTCTCCAACTGAAACTCGGTGTGCCGCTGGTCCCGGATCTGCGACGCCTGACCGAATTGGCGCGCTTTGTCGATGAACTCGCCAATGTGCCGCAAAATATCCGTGCGCCCTTTGTCGGGCGTGCGGCCTTCACGCACAAGGGGGGACTTCATGTGCATGCTGTGCAGAAACTGGCGCGGTCCTACGAGCACGTGGATCCTGCTCTCGTCGGCAACGAGCGCGTAGTAAGCATCTCCGACCTCTCAGGTCAGAGTAATATTCTCATGAAGGCGGAGGCCATGGGATTCCCGATCGCCAAGGGATCGCCAGAAGTCGCCAAAGTGTTGCAAGAGGTCAAGCGTCTCGAGCACGAGGGATACGAGTTCGAGTCGGCTGAGGCGTCTTTCGAGCTTTTACTGCGCCGTTTGATCGGTGCACACCAGCCGCTTTTCGAGTTGGATGAATACCACTGCGATTTCGTGCGGTCGGGCAAGCTGGGGTCGGATTGGAATAAATGCGTGGCTGCAGTGAAGCTGCGGGTCCAAGGCGAGCGGGTCCACCGGCAAGGGGCTGGCGACGGTCCCGTCAACGCCCTCGATGCCGCTTTGCGCGCCGCGCTCGAGCCCTACTATCCCGTGGTTGCCTCCGTGCGTCTTGACGATTACAAGGTGCGCATCATCAACGGTCGATTGGGCACCGCCGCCCGCACGAGAGTTTTTATTTCGTCGACCGACGGCCGCGCTGAGTGGGGCACCGTCGGCGTGTCTGACAACATCATCGAAGCAAGTTGGCAGGCGCTGGTGGACAGCTACGACTATGCGGCGATGCAGGCCGGTCGCGAGACTTGACGCGCAGGGAATCCGTCGGATTAGTTGAATCGGTTGACCCTGAAGTCCCCGTTCTTGGGGTCCTCCGGATGCGAGGTCGACGGTGCGGGCTCCTGCCTTTTTGGCGGCTTTGACGGGGTATCGCCATGGCCCATCACATCGACCACCTCAGACTGGAGGCGGAAGGTGTTGATCGGAACCTTGACCTCCACGCCGCCGCCTTTCAGTTGCCTTTTGTCGGCAATAAACTCGTGCGGTTTGTAGTAATTGCTCAGATCTTTTCGATACGAGCCCTGATTGACGCCGATACGCAGATTTTTGCGAATCTCGAAGTGCAAATGTGCCGCATACATGCCGTGATTGGTGCCGATGCTCCCCACCAATTGGCCCCGTCTGATCTGCTGGCCTTCGCGGACGAAGATCTGCTTGAGATGAGCATAAACCGAATCGACGTAGTTCCATCGCCCGCTTCCCCAATAGGCATGGCGGATGATAACCAAATTGCCCCATCCCATGCGTGCGTCCTTGGCATAAACAGTCAATCCGTGGGCGGTGCTGTAGACTGGTGCCCCGAGGTCGGTGTTGCCACCTCCGTTCCCGTTCCAGTCGTCGCCTAAGTGGTGGCCTATGATCAACCCGCGCGAGCGGTAGTAGTCGTCTGCGTTTGGCTTGCCCACCGGCATGTCAAAACCATCGGCACTGCGAGTCGGGGCATATTGAAAGTGCTCGTTGGTCGAGTCGTTCTCTTGGGCATACAAACTGCACGCAGCGAGTAATGCGGCAGCGAGGCTGAGGACGACCCGGATCATGGCTATGAGAGTATGTAATGAGCCTCCTCCGGGCAAGCGCTCGGGCTTGCTCGCGTGAGCTGCCCTAGCTAAAAGCGGCAATGGTGAACTCGCTCCTGTTCCTCGGCACGGGCCCCGGTGCCCCGGTGCGCGGAAAATTCTTCTCTTCCTGCCTTCTGCGGACCGGTAATGCGTCCATTCTTGTCGACGCTGGCGAACCATGCAGCCAAAGACTGGTGGAATTAGGTGTTTCCTGCGCGGATATTGATGCAGTTCTCCTCACTCACGGGCACTCCGATCACGTGGGCGGGTTTCCGATGTTTCTTCAGTCTGCATGGCTGGCCCCGCGCCGCAAGCCGCTGGTTGTCTATCTTCCGCAGGAGTTGATCCGTCCACTGGAGGCTTGGTTGAGGGCTGTCTATCTGCCCCCGGAGTTCCTCGGTTTTCCTTTGGAATTCCTGCCTTGGAAAGCCGGGCGCAAAGTTGTGCTGGTCGACGGCGTGGAGGTCTCTCCATTTCCGACCACACACTTGCAGGGGCTGAGGCAGATCATCGAACCGGCAGCTCTCGAGCGGTTCGAGGTTTTCGGTCTATCGATAGATTGCTCTTCAAAGCGCGTGGTGTTTTCTTCCGATCTAGGAGCACCCGAAGACTTGGCCCCGGCGCTAAACGAGCCGTGCGATATGCTGGTGTGCGAAATGTCGCATTTTGCGCCAGAGGAGATGTTTGCCTTCCTCCGCTCGCGCAGGATCGGCACCCTAGTTCTCAACCATCTCGGCCCCGAGTTTGAGGGCCGGGAGGAGGAGGTTGCCTCGGCAGCCCGTGCGGCCCTGCCGGACATCCATGAAGTCATCGTGCCGCGCGATGGGGCGACTCTCGAATTTTAGTCGTTGGGGCCCGTGGGGCGGAACGAGGAGGGAGGAGCGCCCGGTTGGGGTGTGGTGACTTGAACCACCGGCACGGGAAAACGCATGCGCATGTCGTCGTCCAGGCTTATCTCGACATGGTGAACGCCGAAGCTCTTGATCTGCACTCCTCCGAAGAAGTGCACGTTGGTGGCGCTGCCGTCGATCTCGCGCAGGGCAAAGTCGATCCCGGCTTCAGCCACAACCTGATCCTCTGGGTCAAGAAATCTTGAGCGTTGGTGAAATTGGCCTACACCCCCGCACCAACGCGCCCAAAGACATAGCTTGAAGAATCCGATGGGCAACTGCGGCGCTGGAATGGCACCAATGACACCGACCAAAGTCTGCGTGCCGCTGACTTCCGTACGCACATCTTCGCATAGGATTGCGGATTGAAGGTCGGGAAGAACGGTGTCCATGGCAGGGAGTGCTCGGCTACTTTAGCCAGAGAAGCCACGTTGCGACCGCGAGGGCAAGAAGAACCCGATACCAGCCAAAAATACCCATTCCATGATTCCTGAGGTAGCCCACCATCCAGCTCACCGCGACCACAGCGGAAATCCAGGCTGCGCCGAACCCGGCGGCGAGCGGGGCTATGCCGTAGGTGGAGAGCATTTCTGCACCGTGATCCAAAGCATCTTTCGCGGTCGCTGCGGTCAGGGTGATGAGACCAAGCAGGAAACTTAGTTCGACGGCTGCCGGCAGCGAAAGCCCGACCATCACGCCTCCAACGATCGTGATGAGGCTGCGGCTGACCCCGGGCCACATGGCGAGACATTGGGCTGTCCCCACGACCAGCGCCATGCTCAGCGTAAGATGGTTGAGGTCAAGGCCTGCTCTCGGAGACTTGCCGCGCTGCCGGCGCCAGAATGAAACAGCGAGTATCGCCACGCCGCCGACAAACCACGCAGCGACCACAGGCCAAAGATCCCACTGCCCGCCGCCAAAAAGATATTTTTTGATGTGTTTCTCCAGCAATAGCCCGATCACGGCGGCAGGCGCAAAGGCAGTCGCGAGGTTGAGCAGCAGGCGCAGTCCCTCGGGGCTTTTTCCGGTCAGGCCCAGCAGCATCTGCCCGACCCTTGCCCTATAGAGTCCGAGCACCGCGAGGATCGCGCCCGCTTGGATGCAAATGGCAAAAGCATCGGCGGCGGTGCTTGAAGGAATTCCCATCAAGCGTTGGGCCAACAGAAGGTGGCCGGTCGAACTGACCGGGAGGTACTCGGTGACCCCTTCGACCAGTCCGAGAACAACAGCTTGGAGGAAATCCATGAAACAAGACGGCCCAATTAAGGCTGTCAGGCTTTGTGCGAATTAGATCGCTTGGTCGCCTGTTTCGTCAGTACGGATGCGAATGGCTTCCTCGATGTTGAGTACAAAAACTTTGCCGTCGCCGATTTTGCCGGTTCGGGCGGACTTGACGATTGCTTGGGTTGCGCGCTCAAGGTTTTCGTCCGACACAACAAGTTCGACCTTCACCTTGGGCAAGAAGTCGACCGTGTATTCACTTCCGCGGTAGATTTCCGTGTGGCCTTTTTGACGGCCGAAGCCTTTGACTTCGGTCACGGTCATGCCTTCGATGCCGATTTCCGCGAGCGCCTCTTTGACATGCTCCATTTTGAAGGGTTTAATAATGGCCTCGATTTTTTTCATGACATGCGCGTTGTAAACAAGCTTCCCAAGATTGCAAGCATGGAAAACCTCGCAGAGTGTAATTCTCCGTCGAAAGCCTGAGGTTGGCCATGAGCATGATGCGGCTCAGGAGGTCCCGATTGAGAGGATGGATCATGAAAATGCCTCGGCAAAGGCACGTGCGAGGTACATGGCTTCATCAATGGCTCGGGGACGGGCTTTTTGCCCCCGGGCTGTGGCGTCCGAGCGGAAGCAGTGTTGCGGCAGGCGTGGCTACAGGTCTCTTCTGGGCGATGATTCCGATGCCCCTTCAGATGGTTCCTGCGGGCCTCACGGCCTACTTCTCCCGCTGCAACGTGCCGGCGGCAATCACCGTGGTCTGGATCAGCAATCCGGTCACTTGGCCCCTGATGATTTACTGGCAATACCGTTTGGGGGTCTGGGTTTTGGGCGAGCAAGCACAGCCGGTCAGTTCCGTGGATGCTATGGCCGGCGCACTATTAGATCTGACTCTTCCTCTCCTCGTTGGGTGTCTTATCTGCGGCATCATCGTTGCGCCGGTCAGTTACGTGGTGGTCGCGCTCCTGTGGCGCAACGTGGCGAAGAGATGGTGGCGCAGGCACCGCCCCATGCCGGGTGATCTTTCTTCGAAAAAGCGTTGAGGGCTTTTTGTGTGTTAGTTGATGTCATGGTTGATTGAGGATTCGAACTCCAGCGGGGATTTGTATCCCAGGGAGGAGTGG
>JBAXCT010000019.1:0-16085 GCA_037141375.1 Chthoniobacterales bacterium
GCCTGTACCTGCCCCCAGTTCGAGCGCGGTTCCTTCCACGCGCGGTGGCAGCCATTGGGCGAGCCACGCGGCTGTGCTGCTCTGCACCTTAGCCCGGCGGCTGTAGTCGCTTGCGCGGCGATCGAAATCAGCAGAAACAGCGTTTACCATGCACCGCCATCTTGGCGGAGGCGCGCGGCGACTGCCAGCAAAGGCTGCGGATGGTGGCCACCCTCCGCGAGATGGAGGCCGGGCAGTTCCCGCTGCAGCAATTCCGAGTCGAGCAGGGGATCGTGGCATCCGGCCACGGCGATGCTCCCCATGGGCATGGCCGGGACATCTGGTGCAGGCTGGAGCATGGATTCAAGTCCCCACCCGAGGCGGTTCAGATCGAAAGATGCGGAGAGTGGAAGCGGCTCGATCCCGCAGCGCCGGTGGAAGTCGGCGATGGCCGCCGATGGATCGCGCCGCAACCGCCGGAGCAGATGGCGAATCTGCGTGGTGTCCACTGCGCCGCCGCGCCCGGTTTCTTTTTTCAAATCGGCAAACGGCGCGATGAGCACGCGCGGTCGCGGGTCTTCAAGGCGCAAAGCCAGACTTGCTCCGAACGAATAGCCACCGAGAATATCGGCCTCGGAGGCGAGCATAGTGGAGGTTGTCTCCGGTCCCGGCTCAAGCACATCGTGCCGGAAGGAGGGAAACGCTTCGACGGCCAACGCGGCGAACCAATTTGGAGGAACCGACCAGCCGCAAGCCCAAAGAATGCGTCTGGCCGGCACGCTGCGAGGTCTCAGTAACCGTAGTAGCCCCAGCCGTTCCACATGCCGACTTCCGGCATGGATTCCATTTGCGCGGCCATCAGATTCTGGTCGGAGATCTGCTCCTGTGTCACAAGATTCTGGTATTTCGAGTAGGCGTTCTGGTCGCCAATATAAGCGAACCCGCCCTTGGCATCCGGATAAACGTAATAGACTTGGCCGGAGCGGATCTGGCGCTGCACGGTATAGGGCTTAAGTTGGGCCAGCGCGGTCTGCTTTTTCGGCGTGTCCGCGGGAAGAGCCTTGAAGCCTGCTGCGGCCAGCAGTTGCTCCGTGCTTTTGCTTTCGGCTTTTTGAATAGCAGCACAGCCGGCGAGCAGTGCGGCGACGAGGGCGAGGGGAAGAAGAATTTTCATCGATCTCAGTCTGAACGATCTCCATTCCGGCTCAAGCCCAAATCGGCTGGGGGCTGATAAAGCTTCCTGTCCGGCCGGTGTCTCTGGTTGGCTTGCCATTCACCGCCATGCAAAAATCTTCTCTTGTCGAAACCCCTGCCTGGCAGGACCTCACGCAGCACCATCGCGAGATGGCCCGCTTCCACTTGCGCGAGCTTTTCGCCGCCGACCCGCAGCGCGGTCGGCGTTTCACAGCCGGTGCGGCGGGGCTGTTTCTCGATTACTCGAAAAACCGCATCACGGAGCAAACCATCACATTGCTCTGCGCGCTGGCTGAGCAACGCGGTTTGCGGGAGCGCATCGATGCGATGTTCCGAGGCGACAAGATCAACACCACGGAAAACCGGTCCGTCCTGCACGTTGCGCTGCGTGCGCCGCGCGGCGCGAGGATCATGGTCGACGGCGAGGATGTGGTGCCGCAGGTCCATGAGGTGCTCGACCGCATGGCGGTCTTCGCCGACCGCGTGCGCACCGGTGCGTGGCTGGGGCACAGCGGGAAAAAGATTCGCCACGTCATCAACATCGGCATCGGTGGTTCGGACCTCGGACCGGTGATGGCCTGCGAGGCTCTCAAGTTTTACAGCGACAGAACCCTAGGCTTCGCGTTTGTCTCCAATGTCGACAGCGACGACTTCGCCGAGGCGGTCCTCGGCCTCGATCCCGGCGAGACGCTTTTCATCGTTTCCTCCAAAACCTTCACCACGCTCGAGACGATGACCAACGCGCGCTCGGCGCGCGACTGGGCGCTGCGCGGGTTGGGCGGCGACGAGAAGGCGATCGCCAAGCACTTCGTCGCGGTCTCCACCAATGC
This sequence comes from Chthoniobacterales bacterium, assembly GCA_037141375.1. Classification (GTDB taxonomy): domain Bacteria; phylum Verrucomicrobiota; class Verrucomicrobiia; order Chthoniobacterales; family JACTMZ01; genus JACTMZ01. The sequence continues at coordinate 2,004 of JBAXCT010000019.1, forward strand.
TGACAAGGTGCGTGAGTTCGGTATCGACACCGCCAACATGTTCGGGTTCTGGGACTGGGTTGGCGGACGCTACTCGATGGACTCAGCCATCGGACTCTCCACGATGGTGGCGGTCGGCCCGGATCATTTTCGCGCCATGCTTGCCGGGTTTCACCAGATGGACGAGCATTTCCGGACCGCGCCGCTGGAGGAAAATCTGCCGGTTCTGATGGGGTTGCTCTCGGTGTGGTATACCGACTTCTTCGGAGCGCAGACAGCGGCCGTTCTCCCCTACGAGCAGTATCTCAAGCGCTTTCCGGCCTACCTGCAGCAGCTGACGATGGAGAGTAATGGCAAGAGCATCACCCTCGATGGGCAGCAGGTGGATTACGCGACCGGGCAGATTTATTGGGGCGAGCCGGGGACCAACGGACAGCACTCGTTCTACCAACTCATCCACCAAGGAACGCACCTGATTCCTTGCGACTTCATCGGCTTCGCCAAAACGCTCAACCCCCTCGGGCCGCATCACGATATTCTCATGGCCAACATGTTCGCCCAAGCGGAGGCGCTGGCCTTCGGCAAGACGGCCGACGAGGTGAGGGCCGAGGGGACGTCGGCTGCGCTGGTTCCGCACCGCGTTTTCGAGGGTAACCGTCCGTCGAACACCATCTTGGCCGATCTCGTTTCACCTCGCGCCTTGGGATGCCTCGTTGCGCTCTATGAACACAGCGTATTTACGCAGGGCGCCATCTGGGGAGTTAACCCCTTCGACCAGTGGGGCGTTGAGCTGGGCAAGGTGCTGGCCCAGCGGATCATCCCCGAGTTGGATGTCTCTGCCGCGCCCGCCGCAGGCCATGACAGCTCGACAAATGAGTTGATCGCGCGCTACCGGCGGATGAAAACTTCCGCATGATCAATCGACTTATGCCCCGTGCCTGCAGGTTGGCCGCCTTGCTCTGCTTGGCCGCGACGCTCTCCGCCTGCGATTCCCCGCGCAAGGCGGCCGAGAGCTTGGGAGCCACCATCGCCGAGTATTCCGCCCACCCGCGGCCGGAGACCGCCGCCAAGGTGGAGAAAGAGTTCGCTCTCCTCGACGCGCAGATCGAAAAGCTGCGATCCCGCGGTGGCCCGGTCGAGGCGGATATCTGGCAGCAGGAGAGGGACTCGCTCCAGTTGCGCTACAATGCCGCGAAGATGGCAGGAAACATCCAGAACGTGCGGCAGGCAGTGCAGGAACTGGGCAATGCTTTCCGCCAAGCGGGTCAGCAACTTGGCGACGCGCTGAAGGACAAGTCGGGGAACGATTGATCCCGCAGATCAATCTTCGTGGAATCGCTTGGCCACGAGGTCCTCGATCTCCTCGAGGAATTTTTCGGCGTCACCTCCGGCGGCGGAGATGCGCAATTTTGATCCGTGTCCGGCCGCCAGCATCATCAGGCCCATGATGCTCTTGCCGTTGACTTCTTCGCCATCCTTCTCGACCCAGATATCCGCCTTGAAGCGGTTGGAGGTCTTGACGAACAGGGCAGCCGGGCGGGCATGCAGCCCGTAGCGGTTCATGATCACAACTTCGCGGGTGATCCGCTGTTCGCTGTCCGTATTTTTCTTCGCAAGGATGCCCATGGTTTCAAGTTTGCTCGCCCATCACTCTAATGAGTCGCTCGTTAAACTCCAGCGCGCTGTTGGTCCCGTGGGATTTTAGTTTTTGGTCCAAGGCGGCCACCTCCACGAGGCGCCCCAAGTCCCGGCCCATGCGGACCGGGATGATGACATGGGGGACCGAGATTCCGAGGATTTTGTAGTGGTTTGCCTGCAGGCCGTGGCGATCGACGTCCTCCATCTCACGGTAGTCCTTGAGGGTCACCACCAGATCCAGGTTCTTTTCGGTGCGGATGCTTTGCACCCCGAAAATGGCGGCCACATTGATGATCCCGATGCCGCGCACCTCCATGTGGAAGCGGGTGAGTTCCGCCGAAGAACCGATGAGTTCGCGACCCTCGAAGGCGCGGAAGCGGGTGATGTCGTCGCTGACCAAGCTGTAGCCGCGCTCGAGGAGGCTGAGGACGCACTCGCTTTTGCCGATGCCGCTGTCGCCGCGGATCAGCGTGCCCACGCCCAAGATATCCACCATGCTCCCGTGCTCGCTGCGGCGCGGGGCGAAATCCAGTTCGAGCGCGATGGTCGCCGCGTTGATGAAACGCATGGTGATCATCGGCGTGCGGAAAACCGGTACTCCCGCCTCCTCGCCGAGACGCGCGATCAATTTCGGCACTTGGTTCCGCTTGCCCTTGGTTCTTTTGACTTTGGTCTGCCGGGCGATCACGAGGCACGGGAAGCCTGCGTCGTAAAAGCAGCGCAGCCGTTCCTCGCGCGCGTCGGGCTCGAGGCTTTCCAGATAACTCAGCTCGGCGCTGCCGATGATCTGGATGCGTTTGCCGGCGAAGTAGCTGTAGTATCCGGAGAGAGCAAGGCCCGGGCGGTTGATGGTCGGCTCGCGGATCAACCGCCTGAGGCCCTCCTTGCCCGCGACGAGATCCAGCCCCAGTTCCGGGCCGTGTTGTCCGAAGAAGTCTTCGACGCTGACCGAGGATATTTTCCGTGCGGTGCTCATGCGTGCCGCTTCACATCTGGAAGCTCTCGCCGAGGTAGAGTTTCCTGCTTACCGGGTCGCTGAGGAGGAAGTCCTTTGTTCCCTCGCTCTCCACGCGCCCTTCGAAAATGAGATAGGCCCGGTCCACGATGGCCAGGGTTTCGCGCACATTGTGGTCGGTGATGAGAATGGCCAGACCCGAATTGCGCAGGTTGGAGACAATCTGCTGCACGTCGAAAACGGCGATCGGATCCACCCCGCTGAATGGTTCATCGAGCATGAGCAGCGACGGGCTGGTGACGAGGGAACGGGCGATGGTCAGTCTTCTTTTCTCGCCGCCGCTGAGGGTGAGGGCTTGGTTGCGCGCGATGTGCTCAATGCCGAACTGGTTGAGCAGTTCCTCGCAGCGGTTCTTGCGCTCCGTCTTGGAGAGCTTGGTCGTCTCGAGGATCGCCATGATATTTTGCTCCACGGTGAGCTTTCGGAAAATGGATTCCTCCTGCGGGAGGTAGCCCATCCCGGCGCGGGCCCGCTTGAACATCGGCTTGCGGGTCACATCCTCCTCCTCGAAAAAAACCCGGCCGGAGTTGGGGCGGACCAGCCCCACGATCATGTAGAAGCTGGTCGTTTTGCCGGCGCCATTCGGGCCGAGTAGGCCGACGATTTCGCCGCGCCGCACGTTGATGTCCACGCCGTTGACCACCGCGCGTCCGCCGTAGATCTTGACCAGCTTGTCGGTCCGCAGGAGAGGCTCGTCGGACTTATCCGGCGGCGCTCGGTGCGCGACCCGAGTTTGGGCGGTCGCGGTCACCGGATTTTTCCGGCCTCCTCGGTGTCAGTTATAACAGTGCGGCTCGGTCCATCGGTCGTCGCCCGCCCGTCGCGGTTGAGCACCATGCGCGTACTTTCCTGTGATGCCAGATGACGGTTGATCCCCTGCTGGATTTCAGGCCAGCCGATGAGAGTGATCGCGCCGGTGGAGGGGATATATTCCGCTTGTTTGGAGCGGCCGACAGCGCCCTTTTCCGAAGGGTTGGCGGTCTGCTGGACGATGACGACATTGCCATCGGCCAGGGCGCGCTCGATGCCCGAGCGACCCTTGTTCAGATAAACCTTGAGCGTGTCGCAGCTGAGGAGAAAGGCGGGATCCTTGACCCGAACGTCGCCCACGAAGATTGCCATGTTTTCCTTCTCGTTGAAGGTCGCCTCCTTCTGTGCGGTGATTTCTGTCTGACTGCCTTTCGGGCGGTCTTTGGAGAGGGCGCCCAAGCCGAGCAGATCCTCCTTGCGAGGGCCGGGGGCTTCGCTGTTTTGCGTTGTTTGAGCTGCGGCCGGAGACAGCATGGCCAAGCCAAGAGCGGCAACAATGGAAAGGGCGTACCTCATCGGGATGCTTGTTCCTCCATCTGCGTGATGGTCATGAACACGGGTCCTAATAATCTGCTGGATCGGGTTTTGGAATTAAATTCCAACTGCTTGCCGACAGCTTCAAATTGCTCGCCCTTGATCCAGGCTTGCTTGGTGCTGGTCAGGAGTTGCGTGTCGCGGTCATAGACCGCCTCGCTCAGGATCACCTCCATGGTCGCTTTGTCTGCTGTCTGGTCGAAAATTTCGATGCGCAGTCCTTGGAAGCTAAATTGCTTTTCGCTCGTGCGCTCGGCTGAATCGGCATTGAACCGGAGGCTGAGTTTCTCGGGGTTGGCTTTGTCATAATGGGGCAAGCGCATCCCCTTGAGCACCTGCCCGATGGCCACCGGAATTTCCACCTCGCCCGAGACTGGTTCCCCGGCGCGCAGATGGGCGCCGCCGCACAGCACGGCGGAAAGCAGCAAGGTTCGCGTCAGACTAAATTGCATTTCTGATCGCCAATATTTTGCGCAGAACCCGTGGCAGTTCGGCAAGCGGTATCTGATTGGCCCCGTCGGAGGGCGCGCGCGAGGGGTTTTCGTGCGTTTCGAGAAAGATGCCGTCGGCTCCGGCTGCGACCGCCGCCGCGGCCAGCACCGGGGCCAGTTTCCCGTCGCCCGTGGTGCGGTCGCCGCCCCCGCCCGGCCGCTGCACCGAGTGCGTGGCGTCGAAGACAACATGGAGTCCTTGATCCCGCATCCACGGGATCGAGCGCATGTCGGCCACCAGATTATTGTACCCGAAGGTCGTTCCGCGTTCGGTGAAAAGAAATTTGCGGCAACCGCCGTCGCGCAGCTTGCGCGCGATCGGCGCCACTTCCCACGGCGAAAGAAACTGCCCCTTCTTGACGTTGACCGCCCGCCCACTGGCCGCCGCGGCCTCGATCAGATCCGTCTGGCGGCAAAGGAAGGCGGGGATCTGCAGCAGGTCCACCGATTCCGCGACCATCTCCACGTCCGCGGCCGAATGCACATCGGTCGTTACCGGTACGCCGAACTCGCGCTTGATCGCAGCGAGAATTTGGCAGCCTTCGCGCAACCCCGGCCCGCGGAAAGATTTTCCCGAGGTCCGGTTGGCCTTGTCGTAGGACGCCTTGAAGATGAAGGGCACACCGAGTCGCTGCGTGATCGCACTGATGCGGGCCGCGGCGCGGAAGGCGGACTTCTCGCTCTCGATCACGCAAGGTCCGAGAATGAGCAACAAGCGGCGCCCGCCGATGGTGACGGGTCCGAGTCGGAAAGGCTTGGCCTTCATGCCCCGGACTCTACACGGCTGAAGCCCCGCCGTCACCCCTCTGTCATCGTTCGTTCCACCAGATCGGCGGTGCGGCTTGTGGCCCCCTGGTGGGGTTCCAAGGCGCCGCCCGCCCGTCTCGCTACCTCCTCGCGTCGCCGGGAGTCGGTGAAAAGTTTTCCAACCTCGTCCGCGAGGGTCGCAGCATCGCTGACTTCAATAGCGCCGCCGGCATTCAGCAGGCCATCGCGGAGGGCGGCGAAATTTTCCATGTGCGGACCGAACAAGACCGGGCGTCCAGCCACGATGGCCTCGACCGGGTTCTGGCCGCCGATGCCCGCGAGGCTTTTACCGATGAAAACCGCGTCAGCGCAAGCGTACCAATCGCGCAATTCCCCGGTGGTGTTGATGATCAGAATATCCGGCGGCGGACCGGAAGGCTCGTCGCGGCGTAGGGACACGCGAAGCCCCGAAGCGGCGAGGCGTGCGACCACGTCCGGCGTGCGCTCGACATGGCGCGGCGCGATGAGCAGTCGCGCGTCCTGGTGCTGCTTGCGCAGCAAAAGCAGAGCCTTGGCGAGGATTTCCTCCTCACCAGCGTGGGTGCTCCCGCCCAGCAAAATGGGATCGCCCGCGCCGAAACCCCACGATTGCAGCAAAGGCCGGAAGTCGCGGGCCCCTCCCGCTGCCTCCCTGGACGGATCGAACTTCACACTGCCGGTCAGTTGCAGTCGCGCGGGGGCAACGCCCATCTTTTCCCATAATGCCGCATGCTCCGGTTCCTGCAACCCCACCGCGGTCAGGTGGCGCACGACGGTACGCGCCACGGTTGCAAGCTTGGCATAGCGGCGGGCAGAGCGCGGGGAGATGCGCGCGTTGACAAGCGCGACAGGAATTTCACGGTCGGCGCAGTTCCATACGAAATTAGGCCACATCTCGCTCTCCACCAGCACAACCGCACGCGGACGGACGGTGTCGAGCGCACGGCGCACGATCGGTGCGAAATCAACGGGAGTGTAGACGGGAATCCACCAATCTCGCGCGCGGCTGACGGCGATGGCGTGTGCGGTCGAGGTGGTGCTGGAGACAACGAACCGCCACGAGGGATGGCGGCGGTGAAGTTCCTCGAGGAGTTTGAGCCCGACCATCAGTTCGCCCACGCTGACCGCGTGCAGCCAGATCCACTCACCGCGCGTGAACTGCTCCCGCAGGCTGGGAGCGTAGCGGCCGAAGCGCTGGCTGAAGTCCGCGCGGTAGCCGCCGCGGCGCCACATGCGGAGCAAGTAGGAGGGGAGCGTCGCGAGAAGCAGCAAAGGAAACAAAAGATTGTAGAGCAGCCGCATCATGCCTCCGGCCTCCGGCGGTAAAAGGCGACCCAAGCCTGCCCGTAACGGCGGCTGCGGAGCAATTCCCAAGCGGGGAAATTGTCCGCGGGTTCGATCGGTAACTCGATGACGAACAAACCTCCGGCGGCCACGCAGCGGGCCAAAGTGCCCTCCGCCATCAAACGGTTCGGGTGCGCGGCCTCCTCCGTGCCAAGCGCGAACGGCGGGTCGGCAAAGGCCAGATCGAAGGTGTCGGGCGTGGCCGCCGCGACGAAGGAGGACACATCCTGCTGGCGCACCGTGCCGTTGAGCCGTGCATGCGCCAAGTTCGCGCGGATCGCCTCGGCCGCCTTGCGGTGCCGATCGACAAACGTGCACGACGCGGCCCCGCGGCTGAGAGATTCAATGCCCAGTGCCCCGCTGCCCGCGAAAAGATCGAGTGCGCGCGCGTCCGCCACCGCTTCGCCGAGGCTGGAGAAGACCGCGCCCCGCACGCGGTCCATCATCGGGCGGGCGATGCCTTCGGGGCAGCTGAGCCGCAAGCCCCCGGCTGTGCCGGAGATCACCCGCATGGCTCGGTATTTTTTTCTGATCCCATATTTATCGTTGAGATTAACGCCCATGCGCGGGATGCAAAGCGGTAAGCGCTTCCCTGCGGAGGGTCCGCAACGCTAGGATCATCCTGTGGACGGCCTTCGTGCAAAATTCCGCGTCGTGCCGGTGACCGTGTGCCTTGCCGTCGCCATGATGGTTGTTTTCCTGGTCGAGCACGTGTTGCTGGCCTCGGGGCGCCCGTCTTTGCTCGAACGGTTTGCGCTGAGCGGTGACGCCCTGGCGCGCGGTTGGTGGTGGACGCTGGTGACGCATCTTTTTCTGCACGCCAACACGTTGCACCTTATGGTCAACCTGCTCGGTCTTTGGTACATGGGCCCGGAGGTCGAGTTGATGCTCGGCCGCGCGAAGTATCTGGCTCTCTACGTGGTCTCCGGAGCTGCGGGCGGACTTTTGCAGACCGCCTTTGCCGCGCCCAACTCCGAACTGGTCGGCGCTTCCGGCTCGGTGTGCGGCATCTTGCTGGCCTTCACCACCGCCTATCCCGAGATGCCGCTGCGCGCGCTGATTTTTTTCGTCCTGCCCGTGCGCATGAAGGCGAAAACCCTCGGCTGGGGACTCATAGTTTTCTCCGCATTGTGCGCGCTGCTCCGCTTGGTTCCGCAGATCGGGCACTTGGCCCACCTTGGCGGGGCGTTGGCCGGGGCCATGTTGTCACGATGGTGGCTGCCTCGTGAACCGCGGGGGCAACCGCGCGTATTTTTGAGCGCGGCAGAGCGCGTGGCTGACACCGATGCCTTGTTGCAACGCGTGGCGGAGGAGGGGATCGAGAGTTTGAGCCGCGAGGAGCAGGAGCGACTGGCCGGTCTCTCCGCGTTACCGCGTGCGCGCGGGACCGGTCGCTGGCGTGTCCGCCCCTAGCGGCGCGGGGGCAGAATTATCAGGCGGCCGGAGCGGAAAGTCCGGGGGAACGGGCGCGGTGAAAACCAGTTCCTCTCCGGTTCGCGGATGGCGGATGGCGATCTGCCATGCATGCAGTAGTTGGCGCGGAAAATCGGCGCCTCCGCCATAGACGCGGTCGCCGGCCACAGGATGACCGAGGTGTTTGAGGTGGACTCTGATCTGGTGCGTGCGGCCGGTTTTTGGGCGGCATTCGAGCAGTGTGAGCGCATCCTGCGCGACCAGCACCTTCCACGCGGTCTCGGCCGGACGCCCGGTGTCGCGGCGGGTCACGGTCATTTTCTTCCGGTGTGTGGGATGCCGCTCGATGGCGGCGTTGACCACGCCGGCTTTGGTTCGGGGATTCCCGCGCACCACGGCGAGGTAGGTTTTTCGCGCGGTGCGTTCGGCGAACTGCGCCGCCAGCGCGGCATGGGCCGCATCGGTTTTCGCGACCAGAATGCAGCCGCTTGTGTCTTTGTCCAAACGGTGGACGATGCCGGGCCTCAGCGGGTGCGCTCCTTCGGAGAGGTTTGTCGCGTGGTGCATCACCGCATTGACCAGCGTGCCGGTCCAGTGGCCCGTGGCCGGGTGCACCACGAGCCCCGCAGGTTTGTTGAGGCAGAGCAGATCTTCGTCCTCGTAGAGTACTTCAAGGGGAATGTTCTCGGGTTCTGCCCCGGCCGGAATCTCGCGCGGGGGCGGTGCTTGGGCCGTGACCGTGTCGCCGGACTTCAGCTGTTCCGACGGGCGCGCGCGGTTGCCATTGATCAGCACAAGACCAGCGGCGATCGCTTCCTGCCATCGCGCGCGGCTGAGTTCCGGACAAGACGCCGCCAGCCAGCGGTCGAGTCGCCCCGCCCCGGCTTCCACCGATAATGTCTTTGTCTCCCCCAGTTCCATGGACGAACGCTGGACGGGATTGCGTCTTCGCGCAAGGTTTGCCGTGTTGCAGGGATTCGTTTTACTATCCCGCTCGTGGACGACCCGCCCCCCGGAATCATCGACACATGTCCCTCCTGCGGGGGAGCGATCGACGTGACTGACGAACTGCCTTTTGCGCAGATTTACTGCCCGCACTGCGGTGAGGGGATGCGGGCGCGGCGGATGTTCAACAATTTCGAACTGGTGGAATTGATCGGCGAGGGAGGAATGGGATCGGTCTTCAAAGCCTACGACCACACGCTCGCGCGCATGGTCGCGCTCAAGGTTCTGCGGCGCGAGATGAGTGCGAGGGATGACGAGCGGGCCAAACTCGAGCAGGAGGCGCGCGTCACCGCTTCGGTCAACCACCCGCACGTGGTTCGCGTCTACTCGTTCGGTGAGGCCGGCGGACAATTCTACCTTGCCATGGAACTGGTGGAAAAAGGTTCACTCGACGATCTCATGGGCATCCAGACACGCGTGTCGGAGGCGCAGATGCTGGAGATCGGCACGCAGGTGGCGCAGGGGCTCGAGGCTGCCGCGGAGAGGGGCTTGATCCACCGCGATGTCAAACCGGGCAACATTCTTTTTGCCGATGCGCATACCGCCAAGATCGTCGACTTCGGTCTCGCGCGGGTATTGGCGGATGACGCCGAGGCGCGGGGCGAGATTTGGGGTACGCCTTACTATATCGCCCCCGAGCGGCTGAACTACAAAGGCGAGGATTTTCGCAGCGACATCTACAGTTTGGGTGGCACGCTCTTTCATGCCATTGCCGGGCGCCCGCCATTCGAAGCGGAGAGCTCGAGCCTCGTCGCGCTCAAGCAGATTAAGAACAAGCCGGTGAGCCTCGAGGCCTTTGCCCCGGATGTGGCACCGGAGACCGCGGCCGTGATCGACCGTATGCTGAAGAAAAACCCGGAAGACCGTTACGATTCCTATGAGGAGCTGGTCGAGCATCTTGAGTTCGCGAGGTCCAAGGTGCTCGAGCGCGCGGGGCTTCCGCGTGCCGCTGGGCGCGAGGTGGTCAAGCTCGAGTCGAACCGCACCAAGCGCCTCATCACTCTGATCATGGTGATCGCGATGCTTGTGCTCCTCGGCGCGGGCGGATGGATCCTGCTCACCAGCGACCGGCCCGAGATCAAAAACCTGCGTGAAACCTTCAAGCCGTCCGCGGCCAATGCTTCCGGCAATTCTTTGGCCCCCGGCGTGGATGCGCTGGCCGCAGGGGAGTGGGAGAAGGCGCGCGAACTGTTTGCGGAGACAGTCGCCGCGTCCGATGGCCGCGGTGAGAGAGGCCAATGGGCACAGGCGAACCTCGCGGCAGCGCTGGCCCTCGGCGGCAAAGTAGAGCAGGCGCGGGAGCAATGGAAAAAGATCGAGCTAACCGGCCTGTTTTCGGATCGTCCGCAAGACCGCGCGCTGGCCAATATGTTCATCGATGCGGCCGGCTTCGCTCTGCGCGGGTCGGCGGTGAAACTCGGTGACCTGAAAAAATACCCGCCGTCGGGCCCCGGTGCGCTGCTTTATCTTTTTGCCGGCATCTCAGACTTTTCGCTCGGCGAGAAGGAGGCCGCGCGAGGGCTATTGCAGCAATTTCTCAAGGCTCCGCCCGTCACGGCCGTGCCCTATTGGGACGGCTATCGCCGCTTGGCGGAAAGACTGGCGGCTCCCTAGGTTATTGGCCCGGGGCTGCTCGCCTCCTAGTTTCAGTCCGTGACCGACCACCTTCTCCCCGCGAGCGGCCTCCCCGACAAGTTCTTGAGCAGACTTGCCACCCGCGCCTATCGTGGGGGCTCTAACCATGAATAAACCTTTGGCCCTGCATCTCAAAGCCGCGCTCCTCTGCGCGCTGCTCGGCGTGACCTTCGCGCTGCCGCTCCTTTGGTTGCCGTTTATGCCGGCGTGGCAGGGCTGGCGACCGCCGGTGGTCAACCCGCGCGTCGAAGCGGTCTTGGCCTTCATTATGGCCCTCTGGGTTGCGTGGTGCGTGGTCGATATTCCGCGGCGCTGGCTCAAGGTGATCATCTGGTTATCCTCCGTCTGGCTGCTTGCCAGCGGGATCTGGCTGGCTGGACTCTACGGATTCTTGGCCAGCTCGCTTGTTCCGGTCACCGCCACGATTTTTGCCGGCCTGTGCGGCCTGTTTTTTTCTTTCACTCCGCTCGGGTCGCGCCGGGTGCGCTGGCAGTCGTTGGTCGGTCCAAGGGTCGCCCCCGAGTTTCTCCGCTCCCGTATCGACGAGAGCCATCTCGATGAATCTCCGCGCACCACCACGCTCGCCGTGGCGGAGGTGCTGTGGGCCGGATCGGCGGGTGATGACCAAAAAGTCTGGAAGGATCTCACCGAGTGCGCCAACCGCGCGGTGCGGCATTTTCAAAAGTCCGGCGGCTACGTCGAGCGCTGCGACGCGGAGGGCGCACGCTTTGTTTTCGGGTCGTGGGGCCAAGAAGCTCCCTCGGCGGCGCTGGTGCACGCTCTTTGGTCGTGGGTGCACGAGGCTGGAGGATGCGCGGCGCTCACCCGGGGCGAATGCGTCAGCGGCGTGGGGCATCTGCCGATCGGCCCGCGTTGGACGGTGAGCGGTGCGCCGCTGCGTCGTGCCGCTCGCATGGCGGCCGCCGCGCGTGGCTATGCGGCGGGCGTCGTCGTAGAGGATGTCGTGGCGGCTGATCTTGCCGATGAATGGCATGTCCGCCGCCTCGCTTGGTGGGATTTTGAAGGCTCACGGATGCTGCTTCATGAAGTGACTGGGCCTTGGGGGGAGTCCGCTCCGGGGGCGGCGGATGACTTGCGCCGGTGGGAGTATGCTTGGGAGTCCTTTTGGAGCGGCGATTGGATGACGGCGGAAAACGGATTCGCCGCCTTGGCGCGGGAGCGTGATGACGCCGCCGCGCGGGTTTTCGCCCTGCGCAGTCAGGCCGCCCGCCGCTCTTTGGCCGAATCGTGAAGCGCGCCGATTACCCGGAGCCCTTCCGCGCGCTGGTGCGGGAACTGCGCCGTCTGCCGGGCGTGGGACCGCGCGGAGCCGAGCGGATGGCGCTCTGGCTGGTGGAAGATGCCGACCGTCCTGCCGCCCTGGGCGAGGTTCTCGATGTGGCGCGCCGTAAAGTGGTGCAGTGCGACGACTGCGGATTTTTCAGCATCGAAAAAATCTGCGAACTCTGCGCCGACGACGGCCGCGAACCGCTGCTTTGTGTGGTGGAGCGTGCGACGGATATTTTGCCGCTGGAGCGGTCTGGAGCCTTCCGGGGCCGCTACCATGCGCTGGGCGGGAGGCTTTCCCCTCTCGAGCATGTCGGCCCCGAGGATTTGCGCTTGGGTGAGCTGGTCGCACGCATCGAGCGGGGGCAATTTGTCGAGGTGATCCTTGCCCTGAGCACCGATGTCGAGGGTGAGGCCACGGCCAATTATCTCGTGGAGATTCTCGCGCCGCGCGGTTTGCGGCTGACGCGTCTGGCCCAAGGCATGCCGGCGGGTGGGGGGCTCGAAAATGCGGACGAACTCACCCTGGCGCGTGCATTGTCCGGTCGCCATCGGGCGGCTGCAGGCCCGGCATGAGTCGAGGGGTGCTGGTGCGCGGTGATTTGTCAAAAGCGCCAACCCGCCCCGCAGCAAGTTCCGGGTAGCACCGCGGCCCGCCGGGCGTGAGGATGCAGCTGAGGAATCAGAGGAGTCATGTCGACGGACTGAGACCGGAATTCTTCCAACGGAACCCCGATAGGGGGAGAAATTTTATCCCTACCTGATAAGCCTCCACTAAAAAAGCCGCACAAAAGGCACGCCTTATTCGCGCCGGGCCTTTTCTGAAAGTTCTTTCCGGGTTGGGGCTTGCTTCTTTGTCCATCGGACTCCTAGCATGCCGCCCCGCATGAGCGCCTCCCTGCTGTTCCGCCGCTTCCTCGCTGACCCGATGAAGATCGCCTATGTCGTGCCGAGTTCCAAGGGCATGGTCGCCCGCATCCTCGGGCACATGGACTTCGCCAAAGCCCGGACTTTCGTCGAGTTCGGCGGGGGGGAGGGGTGCTACACGCGCGAGATCGCCAAGCGGATGGATCCCGAGGCCCGCCTGCTGGTTTTCGAACTGGATCCCCATCTCGCCGAGCATCTGCGTGAACAATTCCGCCACAACGATCGAGTCCTTATCTACGAGTCCGACGCGGCGTTCTTCCGCGATGAACTGCACAAACTCGGCCTGACTCACGCGGACTACGTCATCTCCGGAATCCCCTTCAGCTATATCGAGCCCCCCGCGAAAAAGACCATCCTGCATTCCGTCCATGACGGCCTGACGACCCACGGCCTTTTCATCGTCTATCAGGTTTCGATGGAGTTGAAGGGCCATGCGAGGATGTTCCAGCATTGCGAGGCGGAGTATTACATCAAGAACATCCCCCCGATGTTCATTCTGGCCTTCCATAAATCCGAGATCACGCTGCGCAAAAAGCCGCGCCGCAAATCGCGGAAGTCCGTCGGCGCAGCGGCGTGACCCTTACTTCGGGAGCAGGTCCGCGACCATCACGCGCTCTTCAGAAAGTTCGCCGACCGATTTGTCGATGCGAACTCTCGCGAAGTCATTGATCGGGACGCCCGGTACGATCGTCGCACGTCCACCCGAAGTGGAGACCGGGAACCCGCAGATCAATCCCTCGGCGATGCCGTAGGATCCATCGGAGCAGAGCGCCACGCTGTGCCAATCGCCTGTCGGTGTATCATGCCTGAGGCTGCGCACCGTCTCGATTGCGGCGTGGGCGGCGGAGAAGGCCGAGGAGAGGCCGCGCGCTTGGATGATGGCCGCTCCGCGCTCTTGCACCGTCTTGATGAAATCGCCCTCGAGCCAGGGTGTGTCCTTGATCACCTCGGGAGCGGGCTTCCCGCCGATGCGGGCGTTAAAGAAATCGGGAAACTGGGTGTTGGAGTGGTTGCCCCAGATCGCCGTATTGGTGACGTCGCGCCAAGGCACGCCGGCCTTCTGCGCCAGTTGCGATTTAGCCCGGTTTTCATCCAGACGCATCATGGCAAACCAGCGGTCGGATGGGATGGCGCGCGCATTGTTCATTGCGATGAGGCAATTCGTGTTGCAGGGGTTGCCCACCACGAGGATGCGAACGTCGGACGCGGCGTTTTTCT
>JBAXCT010000020.1:0-15502 GCA_037141375.1 Chthoniobacterales bacterium
TTGGCCGCGGTTGCCGCCTTGGCCGCTCTGGGCACCTCCGGGTGCGAAAACATGACTGCCGGCGAAAACGCGGCGATCGCCGCCGGGTTGGCCGGCGCCGCCACAGGCATCGCGCTCGGAACGACCGGGGTTCCTGTCGGCACCACTCTACCGGTCGCCCTCGGCGCCGCAGCGGGCGCGGGAGCGCTCGGCTACGGCGTGTCGAAAATGCAGGTCAATCGCGACCAACGCAGCTTCGCCGAGCAGCAAGGGCAGAACCTGGTCGCGCAGGCCTACCAGCGCGGGGCCAAGAATGTTCCGCGCTACATTCTCGTCGACACCATCGCGGAGAAACCCTCGGGCGGACGGCCGGTCATGGTCTACGACACCGCGACAGGACGCGTAGCCAGCCGAAGGATTTACTACGTCAACGTGGCGCCCGGGCCCTACGGTTACACCGAGGCCCCGCCCAGCATGGTGGGTGGATAAAAACGGCGCCCAAGGGCGCGAGGAGCGTCCACCTTTCCAGTTGCTGCCACCGGAAAACCGCGCGCGGGTTTTCGGCGTGGATTATGCGGTTTGTCCGCAACAGGACGGTGGCGAACTCTGGGTGGCCCGCACCGCGTGGCATTGGCTCGACTACCTGCAGCCCGAGCGGTGGTGGGATGCCGAGCAACTCTCCGTGTGCGGCCAACGCCTGCCCGGAAGCACCGGCACGGTCTACCGCGCGCAGAGCGCGCCGCCGGGGCGTGTGCCTCGCGATCTCGTGGTGAAATTTTCCCGCGCGGCCCAGGATGTCCCGCTCTTCATTCCGGGGGAATTTCTCGATGCGCTGCCGCCGGATGCCGTGGCCCGGGCGCGCTTTCTCCCGCCCTTCGCGCAGTTCGGCATGATCAACGAATTGCGGAGCAGCGGGCTCAACCACGGCGTCTACCGCCTGCGTACCAAGTTTCCGCTGGCCATCTATTCGCCCACGGAAAAATACCCGCTTTGGCAGACGGGGCGCCATGCCGATATCTTTCGCGTGCACCAGCGCGAGATGGCGGCGGACCAGTTGGACAACGGGCTCACCTGCCTGCAAATGGATATCGAGCGCGACTATCTTGAAATTTTCGAATGGATCGACGGAATCGACGCAGAGGAGGCCAACCGCCGGGGGCTGATCGACGATGATTCGATGGCGCGCCTCACGCATTCCAGCAACCGGACGCTGACCAACATCGGCTTCCGTGTTCTCGACAACAAACCGCGCCACCTGATCGTGCGGCCGGACGCCGAGGGCGGATTGGCCCGGCGGCACGGCCACATCGTCTACGCGATGGTCGACTTCGAATTGCTGCAACGCACCGGGGAAGAGATCTGATCGGCGGCCCGGGCGGACTCAGCGGCGCGAGCCCATGAAGAGCCGCAGCACGTACCAGAACATCATGGCGATGCCGGCAAAGAGCTGCATCGAGGCGGCCACTTCGGCGTTTGCGGGGAAGCCGCGCATGATGTTCGACGTCGTGTAGAGCACCGATCCGCCGGCCAGCGCGACCATGGCCACGGAGAACCAGGTGCCGAGATTGAATTTGAAGAGCACCGCGCAGACGATCACCGCGAACCCGAGCAATCCGCCCCAGGTGAGGAAGGAACGCAGAAAGGAAAAGTCGCGTCCAGTTGTCACCACCACGGCAGTGAGAAGCAGGAAGCCGCCGATGGTCACCTGTGCCGCGCTGGCGATCACCCCGGGGGCAGCTTGGTTGGCGGCATAGAGCAGCGGAATGGTGATCAAGGACTGCAGCAAAACGTAAAGAGCGAAGCCGGCATATTGCAGCGGACGCGCCACGGTCGGCACGGCGATCATCGTGGCCAGCCACGAGAGCAGCATGAAGCCTCCAAGCACCACGAGCCAGGATACGCTGGAAAAAATACGCAGCACGCCCTCGGCGATCCCGCTGTGGAAAAACCAGACCTCCAGGCCGACGAAGAGCAGGACAGCCAGAATAAGGTGCGCGTAGACGCGGGTGAGGAATGAACTCTGCTCGCGTGCGGCCAGATCGGAAACAGGGACGGTGTATGGATTCATGAGAAAATAATGGGTCAATTCCGCTCGGGCGGCACGACTTTAGTTTTCGCCCGCGGGTGGAAGGCGCGGTGCGCGTCGGCCAGCTGGCGCGAATTGACGTGGGTGTAGACCTGGGTGGTGGAAATGTCGGCGTGGCCCAGCATTTCCTGGATGATGCGGAGGTCGGCGCCGCCGCCGAGGAGATGGGTGGCGAAAGAATGCCGCAGCATATGCGGGTGCACCCCCTTGTTCAGCCCGGCCCGCTTGCCCAAGGCGACCAGCAGTTGCCAGATCCGCTGGTTGGTCAGCTTGCGTCCGCGCACGGAAAGAAAAACCTCCCCGCCGGTCTTCGGACCGACCAGAGCCGGTCGCCCGAGCTGCAGGTAGCGCGCCACGGCCTCGCGGGCCCGAGCCCCGACCGGCACGAGGCGCTGCTTGTTACCCTTGCCGATGACCCTGATGAAACCCGCGTCGAGATCGAGATTTTCGAGCCGCGCTCCGCACAATTCGGAGACGCGCAGGCCGCTGGCGTAGAGCAGCTCAACCACCGCACGATCGCGCATCTCCAGCGGTGTTTTGCCCGCGGCCGCGGCAATCAAGCTCTCCACCTCCGGCGGGGAAAGCGTCTCGGGCAGATAGCGCTCGATTTTCGGGACGAGAAGAAATTCCGTCGGATCCTTCTCCAGCCGCCCGCGCTGCATGAGGTGGCGGAAAAAAATCCGCAGGGCCACCGCGTGCAGCTTGACCGTGGCGGCGGCCACCCCGCCCCGCTTGCGCCAGCCGAGAAATTCCCCGATGTGCTCCTGCTCGACGGCGCGCCAGTCCGGCTTGCGCCCGGATTCCTCCAGCCACCACCCCGCGAAAAGCTCCAGCGAGGAGCGCGTGCTCAGCTGGTAGTTGTCCGAAAGCCCCCGCTCGGTGGCGAGATACATGATGAACTGGTCGATGTCCGCGTTCACTCCGGCCGCCGGCCGAGGGCGAGTCTCTCGAACGCCTCGCGGTATTTGGCTGCAGTCTGCTCGATGATCTCCGGCGGGAGATGCGGGGCAGGAGGCTGGCGGTTCCAACCCGATCGGGTGAGATAATCGCGCACGAACTGTTTGTCGAAGCTGGGGGGCAATGCGCCCGGTTCCCATTGATCGGCCGGCCAGAACCGCGACGAGTCCGGCGTGAGGCACTCGTCGATGAGCAGCAGTTCGTCGTCGATCAATCCGAATTCTAACTTCGTGTCGGCAATGATCACCCCCGCGCGCTCGGCCTGAGCGCGGCCGTGTTCGTAAACCTCGAAGCTGGCCTCGCGGACCTGATGAGCCGCCTCGTCGCCAAGCAGGCGCCGGCACTGCTCCCACGTGATGGGCTCGTCATGCCCGCTCGTCGCCTTGGTCGTCGGCGTGAAGAGCGGCGAGGGAAGTTTCGAAGCCTCGCGCAGACCGTGCGGCAATTCGTGCCCTCCCACCGTTCCGCGCTCGCGGTATTCCTCCCAGGCGGCGCCCGCGAGATAGCCGCGCACCACGCACTCCACCGGCAGCGGCCTAGTGCGGCGCGCCAGCGTCGCGCGGCCGGCCAAGGCAGCGGCAAAGGGCTTCAACTCCGACGGAAAAAGCGCGAAGTCGGCCGCGAGGAAGTGGCTCGGTATAAAGTCCAGACGGTGAAACCAGAAAGCGGAGAGCGCGGTCAGGATCTCCCCTTTTCCGGGGATCGGGTCGGGCAGGATGCAGTCGAAGGCGGAGAGCCGGTCGGAGGCCACCAGAAGAACTCGATCACCCGAAGCGTAGACCTCGCGGACTTTGCCGCGGCGCAGGAGTTCCCAGCCGGGGATTAGGAGATCACTCATCGGCGCGGCTTTTTTAGAGTCAGGGGGCCCATTCGGCCAAGCTGAAAGAGTGGCACCGCAAATTCCTTGGAACCGCCCCGCCGCCAGCCTAATCTATTCGGTTTTATGGAATTCCTGACCCTTCTCGCCCAAGCCGCACCCGCTAGCTCGGAGCCACCGCCTGCCCTTTTCCAGTTCGCGCCGCTCATCATCATCGCGGTTCTTTTCTACTTTCTGCTCATCCGGCCCCAGCAGAAAAAACAGAAAGACCACGAGAAACTTGTTGCCGGCATCAAATCCGGGGACAAGGTAATCACCACTGGCGGTATCCACGGGATCGTTTCCAACGTGAAAGAAACCACCCTGCTGCTCAAGGTGGCCGACAACGTCAAACTCGAGATGGACCGCAGCGCCATCGCCATGGTGAGCAAGGCCGCCGAGGCATCCTGAACCGACCGGCCGACCAGCCGCCCGCAACCACTCACCCAACACCATGACTCCAATCCTAACGTTTTTTTCAGGACTGCTGATCCTCGCGCTGTTCATCTGGTATTTCCTCACCGACCTACCGCAGCGCAAGCGCACCATCGGCCTCGTCCTCACCCTGCTGCTGATCGCCTTCTGCCTCGAGGCGGTCATGCCCCCGCAGAAAAAGATCCACCTCGGCCTCGACCTGCGGGGCGGCACATCCTTCCTCCTTCGTCTCGTCGGACAGAACGGCGAGGAAATTACACCGTCAACGCTGGATCAAGCCATCGAAGTCATCCGTAAACGCGTTGACCAGTTCGGCGTGAGCGAGCCGGTCATCGCCGCGCAAGGCCACGACCGCATCCTCGTGCAGATCCCCGGGCTGGACACGAAGCAGCTTGCCGACACCAAGGAACAGCTTCAGCGCGTGGCCAAACTCGAGTTCGCGCTCGTCCACCCGCAGAGCGAGGCTGTTCTTGCCAAGGCGGATGCCGGCGAAGGCGTGCTGCCCCCCGGCTATATCCTCAAGGAATACAAGGACACCATCGAGGGCAAGCCGCAGACCCTGCGGCTCCTCGTCAAGCAGCGCCCCGACCTCACCGGCGACCGCGTGACCTCGGCCCATCCCTTCTACGACGTGCAGGGCTACGGCGTGACCATGAAGCTCGACAGCGAGGGCGCAAAAATGTTCGGCGACCTGACCGGCTCCCATGTCGGGGAAAGGCTAGCCATCATGCTCGACGGCGGTGTGCAAAGTGCGCCGAACATCCGCCAGCCGATCTACGGCGGCGAGGCCGTCATCACCGGCCGCTTCACCGACAAAGAAGCGCGCAGCCTGGCCAGCGTGCTGGAAAATCCCCTGCGCACACCGGTCGAGATCGAGGAGACGCGCAGTGTCTCCGCTTCCCTCGGTGCGGACTCGATCAAAAGCGGCGTCGGCGCCGGCCTGCTGGGCCTCGCTCTCACGCTGGTCTTCGTCCTGATCTACTACCGGCTCGCCGGCTTGGTTGCCTGCATGGCGCTTGGCGTGAACATCATCCTCCTCTTCGGCGCGATGTGCATGTTCGGGTTCGTCCTCACCCTGCCCGGCATCGCTGGTATCATCCTGACTATCGGCATGGCCATCGACGCCAACGTGCTCATCTACGAGCGCCTGCGCGAGGAAATGGCCGAGGGGAAGTCGCTGGGTGCGTCGCTCAAATCCGCCTACGACAAAGCTTTCTCGGCCATCTTCGACTCCAACCTCACGACGCTCATCACCTCGGCCATCCTTTTCTGGCAGGCCACCGGTCCGGTCAAGGGTTTCGCCATCACGCTCACCCTCGGCATTGTCGCCTCGATGTTCTCCGCGCTGCTCTGCACGCGCACCTGCTTCTCCTTCATGCTGGAAACGTTTGGCCTGAAGAAGTTGCACATGCTGAATTGGATCCCGCAGCACAAGATTGATTTTCTCAACAAACGCCACCTCGCCCTCGCCCTTTCCGCGGTCCTCATCCTGGGATCGGTCGGTTTCTTCGCGTGGCGCGGACAGCAGAATTTCGGCGTCGATTTCACCGGCGGCGACCTCGTGGTTGTGTCGTCCGCGCAACGGATTCCGTTGGCCGACCTGCGACGCAGCGTCGAGTCGTCCGGCCTCGGCGATGCCACCATCCAAAGCTCCGTGGAGGAGGGACGCGAACTCATCTCCGTGCAGAGCCGTTATGGAACCGCCGATGCCGTCGTGGCGAAGTTGCAGCAGGATTACCCCTCTGCGGGCTGGAATGTGGAGCAGACCGATACCGTCGGCCCGCGCGTGGGCAAGGAACTCGCGGGACGCTCGCTTTTGGCTTTGGCCCTCGGCCTTGTCGGCATCCTTATTTACGTCACCGTGCGCTTCGAATTTTCCTTCGCGCTCGGAGCGATTGTCGCCCTGCTCCACGATGTCATCATAACCGTTGGCGTCTTCTCCATGCTCGGGCGCGAGATCTCGCTAGTCATGGTCGGCGCCGTGCTGACTATCGCCGGTTACTCGATCAACGATACCATCGTCGTCTTCGACCGCGTGCGCGAAGGGCTCATGTCCGGCCGGCGCGGCACCGTCGCGACCATCATGAACGATTGCATCAACGAGACGCTCGGGCGCACCATCCTCACCGGCGGAACGACATTGCTCGCCACGGCCGCGCTTTTCTTGCTTGGCGGACCCGTGTTGAGCGACTTCGCCCTCGCCATCCTCATCGGCATCCTCGTCGGAACCTACTCCTCGATCTTCATCGCCTCGCCCATCGTCCTCTGGTGGTCCAAGCGCACGGGCAGGAGCATCAAGCGCGAGGTGCTGGGCGACGCACCAACACCAGTGCAGGCTTGATTTGATCCGGCCGCAGAGACGGCCGCACCTCGTTTTTAACGGATGGAAACCATCATCATCGGACATCGCAATCCTGACATGGATTCGATCTGCTCGGCGGTGGCTTATGCCGCCCTGAAAAAACATCTCGGCGCGGAAAAAGTGCGCGCGGCCCGGGCCGGCGCGATGAACGAGCGCATCACCTACGTGTTCGAAAAGTTCGGTGTGCCGCAACCCGACTTCATGCCCGACGCGACACCGCGCGTGCGCGACGCGATGATCACCGAATATTTTTCCGCGCACCCCGACCGCCCCGTGGCCGAGGCTCTGGCCATCATGGCCTCGCGCGGCCTGCGCGCCCTGCCCGTGGTGGATGACGACCGCCGCTTCCACGGCGTGATCAGCGAAAACAAACTGCTCGGCATGGTGCTGCCCTCGCGAGAATCGGCGGCCCTCGCCCGCATCGTGCATGCATCGCTGGCCAACATCGCCGGAACCTTCACGGGGACAGCCGTCTGCGGACGGCTCGACGGGACGGACGAGGATTACGCGCTGGTCGTCGCGGCCATGGATGTCGAAACATTCGCCGGGCGACTGGGCCGACACGAGCCTGCCCGGACCATCGTCTTCGTGGGGGACCGCGAGGATATCCACCGCGTGGCCATCCGCAACGGGGTGCGCGCCCTCGTCGTCACGGGCGGCAGGAGCCCTTCGCCCGAGGCGGTGGAGGAGGCGCAGCAGCAGGACACGACTATCATCGTGTCACCCTATGACACTGCGACGAGCGTCTTTTTTGCACGCGGCGCGGTCACCGCCCGGTATTTGCTGGAGACCTCTTCGGAGAGTTTCGATGCCGACATGACCCTCTCGCAGGCTCGGCGCTCCGTCGCACTTTCCAACAAGTTCATTTTTCCCGTGCTCGACGGCGAGGGGCGGCTCGAAGGGATTCTCTCGAAGAGCGACTTCCTCAAGACGCCCGCGCGGCAGCTCATTCTCGTGGATCACAACGAGCTGTCCCAAGCCGTGCCGGGCGCGGCCGACCTGCCCATCATCGAGATCCTGGACCACCACCGCCTAGGCAATATGCCGACCGAGGCGCCTATTCTGTTCATCAACCAACCGGTCGGCTCGACATGCACTCTGGTGGCGGAGCTCTACGAGCGCCACGGCGTGACCCCCGATCGAGCCATGGCCGGGCTCCTGCTCGCCGGCATTGTTTCGGACACCCTCAACGGGACATCCCCGACCACGACGGAGGTCGACCGCAAATTCCTGCAGGGTTTGGCACAGCCGGCAGGCATCTCCGCCGCCGATCTGGCCGCGGAGGTCTTCGCGGTGGGGTCGCCCCTGCGCACGCTTACCCCGCGGCAGGTGATCGGGGCCGACTGCAAGGAATACGAGGACCGCGGCATCCGCTTCAGCGTCTCGCAGATCGAGGAGGTGACATTTGCCAACTTCGACGAGCGGCGCGAGCAGTTGCTTGAGGCCCTGCGCGAGCGTGCGGCGAGCGGAGGGCTCTTTTTCGCCGCCCTGCTCGTCACCGATATCAACACGCAGAACTCCTACCTTCTGGCCGAGGGCAACGCCGACTTTTTGCGGGCGATCAACTATCCCGAGGAAGGCGAACGCGTCTGGCTCCTCGAGGGCGTAGTCTCGCGCAAGAAGCAGCTCCTCCCCTACCTTTCCGAATGCCTGACCGGGCTTCGTTGAATTCTTTCTGAACAACATGGAAATCCATCGTCCAAGAACACTCGGCTGGCGCCGTGCCGCGGGTCTGCTCTATGGGGACTGGGGAACGAGCAAGGCATACGTCATCGGCTTGGCCTTCGCCGTGATGGGCTTCGGCTCGCTGCCCATCGTCCTCGCGGTCTGCGCCCTCACCCTCATCGTCGGACTCAACTACATCATCGTCTGCAACTGCTTCCCCTGCGGCGGCGGTGTGTATTCCGCCGCGCGGCCGCACGGGCGCCTGCTCGCCGTGGTGGGTGCGCTCCTGCTCATCGCGGACTTCACCGTGACGGCCGCGCTCAGCGCGTGGGCTGCGCTCACGTATCTCGGCATCCCGGAGCCGTGGCTCGCGTTCAGCTCGATCACGGTCATCGTTATCATCGGCCTGCTCAATTTTTACGGCCCGCACCACAGCGGTTCGTTGGCCGTGGGCCTCGCCCTCCCCGTGGTGGCGGGCATCGTGGGCATCCTCGTCCTCTCGATTCCTCACCTTTCGTTCCACGGGCTCGAACTGCCGCACAACACATTCTATTCGAACTGGGTTGCCTTCACTGGCGTCATCCTGGCCCTGAGCGGCGTCGAGGCGATCGCCAACCTCACCGGCGTGCTCAAGCTGGACAAAGGCGCAACGGAGGAAAAACCGCGCGTTGGCCGGAACGCGGCCAAGGCGATTATCCCGGTCGCCATCGAGGTCAGTGTGGGAACCGCGCTACTCGCTTGGGCGGTGCTTTCGCTGCCGCATTCATTGCAGCCGGAAATCCTCGCCCGCAAGGACGACGTGCTGCGCTTTGCCGCAGAGTATTACGCCGGCCACGCCTTCGGTCCCGCGCTCGGCCAGGCCTTCGGCTGGTTTGTCGGCATCTCCTTCGCCCTGCTTCTGCTCAGCGCGGTCAACACCGCGGTGGCGGCGCTCATCGGCCTGATGTTCATGATGTCCAGCGATGGCGAGATGCCGCGCACTTTCACACGGCTGAACCGGCACGGGGTGCCTCTGGTTCCGCTGATCGTCGCCGTCGTGCTGCCGGTCTTCGTGCTCATGCTTTCTCCCGGACTCGAGGCCTTGGCCGGCCTGTATGCCATCGGCGTGGTCGGAGCCATCGCGGTGAACCTCGGTTCGTGCGGGTTCAACTTCTCCCTCCCGATGAACATGCCCTCGCGCATCATGATGTGCGCGACATTCCTCCTCCTCTGCGGCGTCGAACTCACCCTCGCCCACACCAAGCCTGACGCGTTATTTTTCGTCACCTGCGTCTTGCTCATCGGCCTCGGGCTGCGGGCGTGGAGCCAGAAACACAAGGGCGTCGCCACCGTCACAGTGCCAAGCAAGGTGGCCGAGATGGTCGAGAGGCTCCATGCCGAAGAAACGAAGCCCGCTCTGCAGGAAGGCGGCAAAATCCTCGTCTGCCTGCGCGGTGTAACTCCGGTGCTGCGCTACGCGATCGAAACCGCCAAAATGCGCAGCGCCTCGCTCTATGTCCTCTATGTGCGCGAGGTGGCCGTGGCCTTCGGAACCTCGTCAGCCGAGGCCAAAGCGCGCTGGCAGGACGACCCCGAGGCATCCCTTATCATGAAGACCGCGCAGATCGTCGGCGAAGAATCCGGCGTGAAGATCATCCCGGTGTACGCCGTCTCGGAAAAAGCGGGGACAGCCATCGCCGATGTCGCCTCCACTCTGGGGGTGGACGAATTGTTCCTCGGTGCCTCCGGCCACACGGCCTTGGTGCATCTGCTCCACGGCAGCGTGGTGCAGCAGGTCGTGCGCAACCTACCGGAGGAGATCGCGCTGGTCATCCGCGGTTGATTTTCCCCGCCGCGTGAGCACCCCTTTGCACCATACGCCGAAGCGGCTCTCGCGGGAACTACAGGAAATTTCCGACACCCTCGAGGACCGCGACCTCACTCTGGGAGAACTCATCGACCATTTGGAGGGGCGGGTCTACACGCTCCTCCTCGTCCTGCTCTCCCTGCCGTTCTGCCAACCGCTTCCCCTGCCCGGACTCTCCACGCCATTCGGTGTGGTCATCGCCCTGTTCGGACTGCGCTTCGCCTTCCGGCAGCAGCCTTGGCTGCCCGCGAGATTCCTGCGGACCCAGCTGACCGCCAAATTCATTCCCGCCGTGCTGCGGGGAAGCGCCAAGATCCTCCGCACGATCGAGAGGCTGCTCTTCCCGAGGCTCACCGCGGTCTTCGATTTTCGACTGACCCAATTTTTCACCGGCCTCGTCATCTGCATGTGTGGACTTTTCCTTCTGCTGCCGCTGCCTATTCCGTTCAGCAACATGATCCCGGCCCTCACCGTGATCCTGTGCGCCTCCGCGTTCTCCGAACGCGACGGTCTGTGCCTCGGGGTCGCGGGCGTGATGTTCGGGCTGACCTTGGGATTTTTCGGCGCCCTGATCTGGACCGGTGCGCACGCGGCGCACCTTGTCCACTCGGTCGCGAACTAGCCAGCCTTGGCGTTGGCGACCAGATAGATGACGTAGAGGGCGTAGCCTGAGAGCAAGAGCCCGCCTTCTTTGCGATTGATGCGATGCTCGGTCAGGCAGAACGGCCACAGGATGACAGCGAACGCGCACATGACGACAAGATCCATAGTCGTGATGCCCGACGCGGAAAGCGGGGTGAAAATCGAGGAAAGACCTAGAATCCCGAGAATGTTAAAAATATTGGAGCCGACGATATTGCCCACCGCGATATCGGCCTCCTTGCGCATGGCGGCGACCAGAGAGGTTGCGAATTCCGGCAGGCTGGTCCCGACCGCCACGATAGTCAGCCCGATGACCGCTTCGCTCCAGCCGAGGGCGCGTGCGATCTCGATGGCGGAATCGACAAGAAAGCGCGCGCCCAGCACGAGCATGGCCAGGCCGGCGATCACCAAGATGATATCGAAGGTGAGGCTGCGCTTGGACGGCTTGATTCCCTCTGTGAACTCGCTGCCGAGCGCATCGCTGGACCGGCGTTTCGAAATCCAGACGCTAAAGGCCACATAACCAATGAGGAGAAGGAAGAGGACCCAGCCCTGCACGCGGCCGAGAATGCGGCCGTGGAGAAAGAAAAAGGAAAGAAGCGAGACAGCAACCATGATCGGCAGGTCGATGCGGATGATCTGCGAAGAAACCACAATGGGCGTGACCAGCGCGCAAAAGCCGAGGATCAGCCCGATGTTGCAGATGTTAGAGCCCACGATGTTGCCGACGCTGATATCGCCCTGCCCGAGATAGGCGGCCTTGATGCTGACCACCAACTCGGGGGAGCTGGTGCCGAAGGCCACGACGGTAAGGCCGACCAAGAGCGGACTGAGGCCCAGCCGCAGGGCCATGGAGGAACTCCCTTTGACCAGCGCCTCCGCCCCATAATAGAGCAGCAACAGACCGAGTGTCAGGATGAGAGGAAGGTGGAGCATCGGGTCTGGCATCCAATATCCCCACGCTTTCGGCGGGGTAAAGAAAAAGAGGACGATGCCTCGCTATCTTTTGGTGAGATTTTCTCGAGTGCCGCAAGGCTATCGACAAGCTCTGCCTTGTTATTTGTTCTGGCGCAGCGGATGGAACATTTTCGATTTCGCCGGGGTCGCCGTGGCGCTCGTTCCCGCGTTGGGTCCGTGGGCGGGCAGCCCGGACTCAAGTGAACAAATTCTCAAACGCTTGGAGCCGGATCTGAAGGCGCTGCTCGCCAGAATGCCCTCCATGCGCATGAGCGTGGCTGAGCCGGGCATGTTCAAGCAGACCAAGGAAACCACCATCAAGCGCGGCAGTTTTGTTTCGCTCTTCACGTGCCGGAAGCGCCTGGTCAAATGCCTCTGGTGCATCCTCATCGGTGTGCTGGTGACTTTTTCGCCGGAGTTCGCCAAGGCCTTCGGCGTGACCGCACCCATCAAGGCCAACTACGCGGTGATCAGCTGCTACTGCGGGCCATCGGCGACCATTCGATCGGCTTTTTCAGCCAGTGGATCGGTTCGCGCAAACGCGTGGTCGCAATCTTTCTGGCGGTGATCTTCGCCTCGATCTCCGCCTACCTCGCACTGACCGGACAAATTCCGTATGCCTTCTACGCCACGATCTTCGCCATGGGCGTGGGCCTCGTCTACTCGGCAGAGTTCGTCACCATCGCCGCGGAGCAATTTGGCACCAATATCCGCGCCACGGTGGCCACCAGTGTGCCGAATTTCGTGCGCGGCGCCATCGTTCCCATCACGCTTTCCTTCGAGTACACCAAAGGCGCGTTCGGGATCGTCTCGGGTGCTGCCATGGTCTGCGCCCCCTGCCTGGCGGTTGCCGTCATCGCCCTCTATGGCATGGAAGAAACGCACGGCAAGGACCTCGACTACCACGAGATCATCTGACCCCGAGCCACGACCCGCAGAAAAGCTGCCCGGAAGCCCCGAAAACAGGCCGTAAAATAGTCGTAAGTCATTATTCATTAGTGACTAAAAGAATTATTTGACGCCCTCTTGGACCCATCCCTAACCTAGGGATGTATCCAAGATACAAAGAAAGGATGTGAGCAACTAATGCCCGAAGTCATCGTCAGAAAAGGAGAATCCATCGACCGCGCCATCAAGCGCTTGAAGTCCAAATTGGATTCCGAAGGGATCATGGACGAAGTGCGCCGCCTGCGCGCCTTTGAAACCCCGACCCAGAAGTCGCGCCGCAAAGCGAAGGCCAACGCAAAGCGCGCCAAGATGAAGACCCGTTTCAGCTTCGCTGCCTGAGACCCTTCAGTTGAATCATAGTCCGCGCATCCTTCTCGCCGGTTGCGGTTATACCGGTGAAAGATGCGCGGACTTTTTTTTCTCTGCCGGCTGCGAGGTCACCGGTCTGGTCTCCTCGCCCGAATCGGCCGGTCGGCTGTCCGCCAAACCCTACGAAGTCGTCGCCGCCGATGCCGCGGATAAAGACGACCTGCGCCGCAAGTTTTCGGATTATGCGGCGCCCGATGTCCTCGTTCATTGCCTGAGCGGCCACGGCGGGCGCGATGCCGCCGCCTACCGCATCACCTACGTCGAGACGTTGCGCAACCTGCTCGAAATTCTCCGGCCGAAGTTTTGCGTCTTCACCGGCAGCACCTCGGTCTACCCGCAGAACGACGGCAGCATCGTCAACGAGGAATCGCCCACCGGCGGAACACCCACCGGCGACGTGCTCCTGCAGGCCGAGAGGCTCTCGCTCGACGAAGGCGGCGCCGTGGTGCGGCTCGGCGGCATCTATGGCCCCGGCCGTACTCGGTTCATCGAGGCGGCGCGCACCGGCCAGCCCACCCCGGGCGACCCGGGAGGCTTTGTGAATTTTATCCACCGCGACGACGCCGCGGCCGCCCTGACCCACATCGGACAAGGGGCGATACCGGGCGTCTATAATGCGGTCGACAACCAACAGGCCCGCCGCGCTGAACTGGCCGCAGCGCTCCGTGGTGAGACCGCGGCCGCGCCCGAATCCGGCGCCACCGGCAAGCGCGTCGCCAATGCAAAGCTCCGTTCGACCGGATGGAGCCCGCGTTACCCGAACGTCATGGCCGCAGTGCGAGCAGGGGCGGTGTGAGACATCTTCCCGCAGACAGCGGCTGGTGAAACTCTACATCGTGGACCAAAACACCGCCTTCGTGCAAAATAGTGCCATGGTCATGGGCGGATGCACACTCCGAGCGCCTCGCCCAGCTTGACCCAGTCGCGCTGGCCGGTTTCCACCACCCAGCGCATAACATCCATGTCCAGTTCCTCGTATTGGTGGACGGCGATGTTGCGGAAGCCGGCCATGCCGCGCAGTGACTTGGACAGTTCCTTGCCGATGATTCCAGCCTTCTCGAGCAAAGTGAAAGCCTCGGCATTGCTTTGCGGAACACCGAGGTGGCGCTCAGCCACCACATGCATCGCCATGTCGATCGATGCCTGGCAGGCACGTTCGATGTTGAGCGTGAGCGCATCGACATGCGTGAAATCGTCATACCGCGGGCAGGCCCGCGATTCCTCGGCGATGCGGCGGATGCACCGCTCGATGATCGCGGCCTTGTTCAGCAGAATGTCGTCAGGCGGCGTAGGCATGCAGAACCTCCCGGCGCGTTTCCTGCAAGGATGCATACATGGAGAGCACCAGCATGGCAAAACGCGCCCGCGCCAAGGGGTCGCGCTCGAAGAGGAGCCGGCCGCGGGTCACGGCTTCCTTCGCGTAGACAAGATTGGCGGTGGAAAGCACACCGACATCCGCCTCGCGACCGGCCAACTCGCCGAGGTCCGTGGCGAGTGCCAGACGCTGTTTGGGCGTGATCACCTGTCCGCGGGCCGGGAGCAGGGCGACATCCACATCGCTGTCCTCACGCACACGACCTTCCACGGAAGAACCGAGCACATAGGCAGCGGCGACCGAAGTCTCCCGCGCGAGGCGGTCAGTGATTCGGTCCAAGACCCCTGGCGAGAGGTTTTCCGGCTTCATGATGGGAAAAACATACATGGCCGCTTGCGTCGAAACAACCCGCGGCATGGTGATTGTGGTCCGGCGCTCATTGGCTTCGCCTGTTTGCCTTGGGGCCATCTCCGCCCAGAAGTCGCGGGACTACGGTTCAGCGGATCGTGTGCGCTCCACGCGAAAGGAAGCGAACGGTCGATCCCCGGCCTCTTCCAAGTCGAAGTAGAACTCGGGGAGAACGACAACTTTCCAATTCACGAGGAAAATCTCGCTCGAATCCTTTCCGCCATGGTCTCCGCCGCAACAGCCCTTGCCGTGTCTGCTTGATAAGCCGCCAACCGCTGCTCTACGAGCGCCACTTCCGAGTCCGAGAGCATCTCATCATCGAGTTCCAAAACATTCCTCAACAATTCCTGCCGTTCCGCCACAGTGAAACGCGGCAACTCCTTAATCACCTGTGCGAAACTCATGCCCTGAAATTACCACTTTCCGGGTCAAAATCGATTTTTTTCTCCAATGGCATTCTCCGCGCGCGAACAGGTGGATCGCGCTCTCCGCGCGCGATTTTTCAGTCCGGAAATCGCGGAGAGACATCACGATCCACCCTGCGATCAAAGTCTGAAACCTTTTGGGAACAGCTCAAGAAACTTTGCCCCGCAACCGGTGGCGGAGGGGCCAGAGCATCAATGCGAGCAGGCCGATCGCGGCGACGTAGGCCGAGGGTTCGGGGATGGCGGTGATGG
>JBAXCT010000021.1:0-15340 GCA_037141375.1 Chthoniobacterales bacterium
TTCTTTTTCTGTGGTTGATGTTTGGCGTCGTGGTGTGTCATCAAAATGTGCGGCGCCGCATCCGGTGTCAATTCGATGTTTCGCGGTGGTATGTGGGTGTTTGTGGCAAAGAAGTGGGGTCACATCCTGACATTTGACACTACGCCGCATGGCAGCAGATGCAGCGAGCACCGATGCCCGAAGTGTTACACCTGCCCGAAAACCAACCGCGCCTTTTGGGACCGCAAACGCGAGGCCAACATGGTCCGCGACCGCCACGTCACCCGCCAACTCCGCCGCCAAGGCTGGAAAGTCATCCGCATCTGGCAATTGCCTTCGGCTGTCTACGCTGCGCTCCGGTATCAGTTGGTCGCCGCGGCGACCTATCTACGGCTGCGCCTCCGGTTCTCCACTCCGTTTCCAGAATAAATCCCCCACCGTCTGCCTCAACCGCATCCGCCGGGCGGTCGCGGAACCGTTAGCCATCTAGTCGTCTGCGGGTTTGAGAGCCTGGCGCAGGAGCGGATCAGCAATAACCGAGTAGATATCGTCTTCGTCAGCTGGCAGCTGGGCGGTTGCCTCAATGAACTCTCTCTCGAAACGTGAGTTTGAGGCAATAGTCTGTGCGCAGTCTTCGTCGCTCGCGCGGAATAAGCCCCGGATCTTTTTCCAAGGAATGCGGTCTTTGATGAAGTCGACCTGGAAGCAGCTCTCGTCCGGTCCCCAGCCATCCACGATCCACATGGCTTCCCTTTCGGCCCAATCCATCTCCCAAGTGCCGACGTCGCAGGTGAGGCGTTTGACACAGTTGTCATCAGCACTGAGCCCCAAATAAACATGCTTCACGTTCGCGCGGGTATCGCTCACGAACTCGACGTCCATAGATTTGTGCAGCTGAAAAGCTGCAGCCCCACGTCGGGCTCCATCACTCTTCCTCGACGTGGCGGAACCTGCTGCTCAGCCACAGGCTGAAGAGGAAGAGGAGGAGCAGGAGCGCGCCGAGGGCGGCGCCGAAGGGCTGGTTGCGGGCTTTGGTGAACTGGTTCTGGATGACCTCGCCAATGGTCGGGTTCGTTCCGCCTCCCATCAACGTGGTGATGGCGAACATGGCGATGGCCGGGACAAAGACGAGCAGGACGCCCGCGGCGATGCCGGGTTGGGTGAGGGGAAGAACGACCCGGGCGAAGACACGGGCCGGCCGCGCGCCGAGATCGTAGGCGGCTTCTATGAACGAGCCGTCGAGTTTTTCCACGCTGGTATAGATCGGCAGGATCATGAACGGCAAAAAGTTGTAGACGAGCCCGAGCACGACGGCGAAGGGCGTGTACATGAAGCCGATGGGGGCGTTCGTGATCTTCAGGCTCATCAGCGCGGCGTTGAGCAATCCGTCCTGCGAAAGAATGGAGATCCACGCGTAGGTGCGGATGAGAAAGCTCGTCCAAAACGGGATCATGACGAGCATGATGAGCAGCCCGCGCGACCGCTCGCCGCAACGCCCGATGAAATAGGCCACGGGATAGCCGAGGATAAGGCAGATGACCGTGGTGAGGAAGGCGTACCAGAGGGATATGCCGAGGATTTTCAGCCACATCCAATCGAACGCACGGATGTAGTTCTCGAAGTTGAAGGTGTAGATGACGCGGCCGAGGGCGTCCCGTTCGCAGAAGCTGACCACCACCAGCATCAGCGTCGGAACGATGACAAAGAGCAGCAGCCACCCGATCAACGGGGTCAGGCAAAACCAAGGGCCGAGTCCGGCCCGCCGCTGGTGCGACGGACCGGAGGCCAGAGCTGCTGCCGCGGCCGTTACCTCCATTTTACTGCTGCACTTTGAGCGAGGTGATCAGTTCGTCCACTTTGGAACCTTGCGCACCGATGTCTTTGAAGAGTTGCGCCTTGGTGATGTCGAGCCCGGGCGGATAGCTCGCGGGGTTGTTGAGTTCCTCCGGCGAGAGCAGTTTGCGCGCTTCGGCGTTCGGGCTGTAGTAGGGGAAGTCGGCCAAGATCATTTTGCCGATGTCGGGACGCAGGATGAAGTTGATGAACTGCTCGGCGAGGTCCTTGTTGTGCGCGGTCTTCGGCACGGCGAGGCTGTCGATGAACATGTGGAAGCCCTCGGCGGGGAGCACCCACTGGAATTTAGGATTCTCCTTGAAGAGAATGGCGCCTTCGCCGCTCCAGATCACGCCGATGTCGACGTCGCCGTTGCTCAATGAGGTCTTCGGGCTGTCGGAGTCGTATACCTTGATCTTCGACATCCAGTCTTTGAGCATCGGCGTGACTTTGGCGAGATTTTCGTCGGTCACGTCGTTGACTGGGATGCCGGAATTGGCCAGGGCCCAGCTGGTGATTTCGCGCGGGTCGTCGAGGGTGACGATACGGCCGGCATGTTGCGGTGTGAACACGTCGTTGTAGCCCACGACGGGCGTGGTGACGGTCTCGGCGTTGTAGACGATGCCGACGAAACCGGACAGCCAAGCCACGGAGTATTTGTTGCCCGGATCAAAGGGCATCTTGCGGAATTCGGGCGCGAGATTTTTGAGGTTGGGAATCTTCTCGTGGTCGAGCGGCTGGAGGAGACCTTCTTTGATCATCGCCTCGACCGTATATTCGCTCGGCTGGATCAGGTCGTAGTCGCCGCCTCCGGCCAGCAATTTGGCCAGCATCTCTTCGTTGGAGGAGTAGGTCTCCATCGCGACCTTGATGCCGGTCTCTTCGGTGAATTTGTCGATCACCGCCTGCGGGACGTATTCCGTCCAGCAGAACAGGTTCAGTGTGTCGTCTTTCTTCCCGCAGCCGGCGAGCAGGATTGCTGCGGCGCAGACGGCGGAGGTCAGTATGGCGGTTGTTTTTTTCATAGGGATTTTTTGCGGGTGAAAAGCTGGCTGCAAATGACGAGGGCCGCGGTCGCGGCTATGAAGAGCGCGCTGAGGGCGTTGAGTTGCGGATTAAGTCCGACCCGCACCATGCCGTAGACTTTCAGCGGCAGAGTCTGCGAATCCGAGCCGCTGACGAAAATGCTCACGATGTATTCGTCGAAGGAAAGCGTGAAGGACATGAGCGCGCCAGCGATGATCGCGGGCATGAGGTAGGGAACGATAACGAGCCAGAAGGCCTTGATCGGCGTTGCTCCGAGGTCGAGCGCGGCCTCCTCCAGCGCGGGATCGATCCCCTGCAGGCGTGCCTGCACGCCGACCAGGACAAAGGGGAAGCAGAACGTGGTGTGCGCGATGATCATCGTGGTGTAGCCGAGCGGCATGCCGAGATTGACGAAAAGGACCAGCAGGCTCACGCCCATGAGCACCTCGGGCATGACCATCGGGATGAAAATGAGCAGGCCGAGCATCCGCTGGGCGGGGAATTTGTACCGGTAGAGCAACCACGCGGCCGTGGTGCCGAGAAACACGGAGAGTACCGTCGTCGCCGCGGCCACAATCAGGCTGTTTTGGAACGCGCGCAGGAGGACTTCGTTCTGGAAAAGCAGCCCGTACCATTTCGTGGTAAAGCCGGCCCAATAGAGGTTCACCTTCGAGTCGTTGAAAGAATAGACGAGGAGCAGGACGATCGGCACGTAGAGAAAACCGAACACCCCGAAGGTCCAAACCCCGAAGAAAGCACGCTGCGCCGCCGGACCCTGCGGGAGCCACCAACGGCGTCCCGAAGGAACCGACGCGAATGCGCTGCGCATAGACACGTCCTTGTCATGGCTCCCGGCGGCCCTTTCTGGCCAGCACAAAATTGCTATCCGGCCGCAGCCATCCGCTCGCACGCCTCGACCGTGTTGCGCATGAGCATGGCGATGGTCATCGGCCCGACCCCTCCGGGCACCGGCGTGATCGCGCGGCACTTCGGCGCGACCGCGTCGAAATCCACATCCCCGACCAGACGGTAGCCGCGGGGCGAAGAGGCGTCCTCCACGCGGTTGATCCCCACATCGATGACCACCGCGCCGTCGCGCACATGGTCGGCTCCGAGGAAATGCGGACGCCCGATCGCGGCGATGACGATGTCGGCCGAGCGGGTGACCGCGGCGAGGTCGCGCGTCCGCGAGTGGGCCACCGTGACGGTGGCATCGGCCCCCTTGCGCAGCAGCAGCATGGCCATCGGCTTGCCGACGATGAGGCTGCGTCCGACCACGACAGCGTGCGCCCCGCTCGTCTCGATGTCATGGGCACGCAGCAACTCGAGGCAGCCGAGCGGCGTGCACGGCACAATCGCCGCAGGGTCGTCCATGGCGAGGGCGGCCACGTTGAGCGGATGGAAACCATCGACGTCCTTGCGCGGGTCGATGGCCTGCACGACCATTTGCTCGTCGATCTGCGGAGGGGGCGGCGATTGCACCAGAATGCCGTGGATGGCGGGATCGGCATTCAGATCGCGGATGAGAGTGAGCAACTCGTCCTGCGCCGTCTCGCGCGGCAGCTCGTATTTGCGCGAATGCATACCGAGTTCGCGGCAGGTCTTGTCCTTCGAGCGCACATAGGCCTGCGAGGCGGGATGATCCCCGACCAGCACCACGGCGAGGCCGGGCGTGATGCCCCGCGCGCGCAGCGCGGCGATTTGCGTGGCGGTGGCAGCCAGGCTGAGTTCCGCCGTTTTCCGGCCGTCGATGATGTGTGGCATGCGTTCCATCCTACCCTGCCCCGGCGCGCAGGACCGATTCGATTTTTCGACGCTGCGCTTCAAATGCTTCCTCCGGGAGATCTAACGGGAGGTGGAGCGGTTTGTCGGCTTTCACCTCGACCCGCGAGAATGGCTGCGGGATGCAGAAGCCGTCCCAGGTCCGCAGCTGCCAGCAGCGTCCGAACTTCGCGTGCACGGGAACGATCGGGATCTGCGCCTTCTGCGCCAGGTAGATCATGCCGGGCCCGAGCGCGTAGCGCGGCCCGCGCGGCCCGTCGGGTGTGATCGCGATGTCGTAACCCTTGGCCACCTCCTCCAAGAGTTCCCGCATGGCCGTGGCCCCGCGCCGCGAACTTGATCCGCGCACCGAACCCATGCCGAGCCTCGACGCCAACGCGCCCAGCCACATGCCGTCCTTGCTCGCGCTGGTCAGGACCTTCACCCCGCATCGCCCGGGCGGATAGGAGCGCAGGAAGGCGGCGGTGATGGCGAGGATGCGATTGTGCCAGAACGCATAAATGACCGGTCCGGGCGGGGGCGACTCCATGAAGTCCGCCGGATCGATGATCTTGATGCGCAGGGTGGTGAAGAGCGCACGCAGGATTCCCGCGCCGGCCACTGCCGCGACGCGCTGGCCGGTTCCGGGTTGGGTCGGAGGGGTCGCCATCGGGCAAGATTCGCAAACCGCAGCGGTTGCGCCAAGCGTCCAGTCCTGCGTTGCTTTGCTCCCCCGGCCGAAGATAATCTGCCGAGTTCCCATGGACGAAAAGAGCGAGCAACCCGCCGGTCAGAGCGAAAGCAAGTCCTCGTTGCTCGATCGCCTGATCGACAAGTTCAGCGAATCGCGGTTTTTCACCATTTCGTTCGTTCTCCACGTTCTGCTCATTCTCATCTTTGGCGGAACCGTGCTTTTCGAAGCCATGCAGGAACCGCCGGATTTCGAGGGCGGCGAGGGAGGGTTCCTGCAGGCCGGGGAGGAGGTGGCCACCCCGCCCAGCGCCCAGACCCAACCGAAGGAAACGACGTTCACCGTCACGACCCCCACGGTGCAGAACACCACGGTGGCCGCCATCACCACCACCGGCCAAAACCCGCTCAATTTCCAGATGGCCGCGATCATCACGCCCTCCACCATGCCCAAGCCGGCCACCCCGACCGCGGCGCCCCCGACCGCATCAGCCGCGGGGGCGGTGGGCATGACGGCCGGCGACGCCAAGCAGATCGGCGACTTTACCAAAGGCTGGGGAGGCAAGGGCTCGGGCAGCGGGACAGGCACCCGCGCGCGCGAGTTCGCGTTCACCGCCTTCATCGCGAAATACAATGGGGGCAACTGGGATTCCACCGTCGACTTGAAAGACGGGAAAATCTGCCGCGGCAGTTTGCCCAACCTGCTCGAGTTCATGAGCAAGGAATCGCGCGACAAGATCAAGACCGATTACAGGCAAGTCGAGGCGATCCCGCTCGACAGCGACAAGATGTTTTCGGTCAAGCCGCCCTTCATTTTTTTCACTGGTTCACGCGACTTTGTGCTCAGCGACACGGAGGTTAAAAACCTCCAGAAATACATCCGGCTCGGCGGGGCCATCTGGGGTGATAGCTCGGTGCCGGGCGAGGGCTCGCGTTTCGACATCGCCTTCCGGAAGCAAATGCAGCGGGTGATGCCCGACAAGGATAAAGCCTTCGAGAAACTTGACCCGAACGACCCGATGTTCAAGCGCGAGCCGTATTTTCCCGAGATCAAAATTCAACCGGCGGGCTTGAATTATTATGATGACCCCGTCTATGTGATGCGTTATCTCGGCGAAATCGCCATCATTTACACGTCAAACGACTACGGCGGCATGTGGCGCTTCGGGATAAAAAACGATGGCC
Organism: Chthoniobacterales bacterium; assembly: GCA_037141375.1. Classification (GTDB taxonomy): domain Bacteria; phylum Verrucomicrobiota; class Verrucomicrobiia; order Chthoniobacterales; family JACTMZ01; genus JACTMZ01. Next base: position 6,475 of record JBAXCT010000021.1, read on the forward strand.
GTAACTGGGTGATCAATACCGATCGCGACGAGGAGGATTATAAAAACGGCCAGCCCTTTGTGGCGCAATCCCAATCACTTTACCCTCAAGTCGGCATCTACCTCCACAACGTCGATCCCAATCCGCCCATCTCTGCGCTGCTCGACACTTACAAATTCGGCGTCAACATGGTCATCCATCTCCTCACGCGCTGGGAGGACAAGCTGCGCAGCGCGCCGCGGCTCTAGTCAGGGTCAGGTGCCGAAGATGCGGTCGCCCGCATCGCCCAAGCCGGGCACGATGTAGCCGCGAGCGTCGAGTGTTTCGTCCAGCGCCGCCCCGTAGATCGGCAGATCCGGGTGCACTGACCGCATGCGTTCCACCCCCTGCTTCGCGGCGATGATGCACGCGCAGGTGATGCGCCGGATGCCCTCGCTCTTCAGGCGCTCCGCCGCCGCTGCCATGCTGTTGCCCGTGGCCAGCATCGGATCGAGCAGCAGGACGTGCGCGCGGTGCGCGTCGGGCGGCATGCGGAAAAAATAGCTGACCGGCTCCAGCGTTTCCTCGTTGCGGAACAGTCCGATGTGGCCCACGGCAGCGGAGGGAAAAATGCGCAGAATCCCGTCGGCCATGGCCAGGCCGGCCCGCAGGATCGGCACGAGGAACAAGGGGCGGGTTGCCCTTGCACCCTGCGCCAGACACAGCGGAGTTTCCACTTCCGCGGACCCGGTCTCGAAGTCGTGCAGCGCTTCGTAAGCGACCAACGGGGCCAGTTGCTCCAAGAGGGCGCGAAATTCGGGCGTCGACGTGTCCTTGTTCCGCAATGCCGTTACCTTGAGGTCGGCCAGCGGATGCCGCACAAGGTGGAAGCCGGGGATGGGTTGCTCGGTCATGGAGGTTCCCACCACTCTGCCTGCGGACGACGATGCGGGTCAAACCCGGCGTGGGCGTGATGAGGAGTTTGCCGCTCGCGCAATTGCTGTTAGCCTCGGCTCGGTCTCGGCCGTGCCGGACCTCGCCAATGCCTGCCGAACACCAACCCGAAGAGAGCCGCATCCGCGCCAACTGGAAGCCCTACGCCGAACTGCTTTCCTACCTCAAGCCCTACCGCGTGAGGTTTTTCACCGGCGTGGGCATGGGCATCCTCTACGCGCTGCTCAATGGGTCCATCCCGCTGATCGTCAAATACGTCGGCGACTCAATCTTTCCCGGAGGAGCCACCAAGGCCGCCATCCAGGAGGCTGCGATGTCCGGCGCGGGGAGCAGGGTCGATGCCGTTCTCCTCGCCTGCCTGCTGGTTCCGGTGGTGATGATCCTGCGCGGATTTTTCTCCTTCGTGAACGCCTACCAGATGTCCTGGGTCAGCCTGCGCGTGCTCAACGATATCCGCACCAAGCTCTTCGCCAGCATCGTCAACCAGAGCATGGAATTTTTCGACAAGGCGAGGGCCGGCAAGCTGATGTCGCGCGTGATGAATGACACGCTCGTCGCGCAGAGCACGCTCTCCCAGCTCAGCGTCAACATTTTCAAGCAGCCTGTCGCGCTCGTCGCGGGCGTCGCGGCCGTCATGGTCATCGATTGGAAGTTCAGCATCATCACGCTCGTCCTCTTCCCCATCTGCATCATCCCCGTGGCTGTCTACGGCCGCAAGGTCCGCAAAGCTGGGCAAGCTGAGGAGCAGCTGGCCGGCGAGATGAATGTCATCCTGCAGGAGACTTTCTCCGGGATCCGTGTCATAAAATCTTTCGCCGAAGAGCGGCTCATGATCAGCTTGTTCGCCAAGGCGGCCAAGCGCCAGTTCCGCAACTCGCTGCGCGTGCGCAAAAGCACCGAGATCACGTCGCCTCTGGTCGAGGTGGTGGCGGCGGCCGGCGTGGGGCTGGCCCTTTTTTACGTCTACGCAGCCCACCTGACCGCCGCAAAATTTCTGGCGCTCATGGCGGGCATTTTCCTGCTCTACGAACCGGTCAAGGCGCTCAGCCGGATCCATCTGCAGCTGCAAAAATGTCTCGCTGCCACCACGAGCATCTTCGAACTCATGCGGCAGCCGGCCACCATTGTCGATGCGCCCGACGCCCGCGTGCTCGATTCTTGCCGCGGGGAGATCGTCTTCGACCGCGTCGTGTTTTCCTACGGGCCGCAGGCGCCCGCGCTGCGCGGGGTCAGCCTGCGCATCGCCCCGGGCAAGCGCGTCGCGCTGGTCGGTTCCAGCGGCTCCGGCAAGAGCACCATGCTCTCGCTCATCCTCCGTTTTTATGACCCGCAGGAGGGTTCGGTTTGCCTCGACGACCAAGACATGCGCTCCTTGCAGCTCGACTCCCTCCGCAATCATGTGGGGATCGTCACGCAGGACACCTTCCTTTTCCACGACACCATCTACAACAATATCCTCTTCGGGCGACAGGGCGCGACGAAGGAGGAGGTGGAGTCCGCCGCGCGTCAGGCCTACGCGCATGATTTCATTTTGGCCCAGCCGCAGGGCTACCAGTCGGTGGTCGGCGACAAGGGCTGCATGCTCTCCGGCGGACAGCAGCAGCGCCTGGCCATCGCCCGCGCGCTGCTCAAGAACGCGCCGATCCTCCTGCTCGACGAGGCCACCTCGGCGCTCGACTCCGAGAGCGAACGCATGATCCAGGATGCGCTGGAGAAACTTTCCGCCGGCAAAACGGTGGTGGCCATCGCGCACCGGCTGTCCACCGTTCTCACCGCGGATGTTATTGCCGTGATGAGCCACGGGCGTATCATGGCCACTGGCACGCATGCGGAACTGCTCCGTAACTCACCTGATTACCGAACACTTTACGAAATGCAATTTCATCATGCCCCCGAGATCGCGGAGGCGGCCTTGGCATGAGCATCCGCCGCGCGCTCCTTTCCGTCTCCGATAAAACAGGCCTGGTCGCACTGGCCCGCGGCCTGTCCGCCCACGGAGTTGAGCTTCTCTCCACCGGCGGAACGGCTGCCGCCCTGCGCGGGGCCGGGCTCTCGGTCAAGGATGTCTCCGAGCACACCGGTTTTCCCGAGATGCTCGACGGTCGCGTCAAAACGCTGCACCCGCTCATTCACGGGGGCCTTCTTTACCGCCGCGACCTCCCGGCGCATGTGGATGCGGCGGCGGCCCACGGCATCCCGCCGATTGATCTCGTTGTGGTCAACCTCTACCCGTTCGAGCAGACCGTGGCGCGGGAGGGCGTGAGCCGCGAGGAAGCGATCGAGAACATCGACATCGGCGGCCCGTCCATGCTGCGCAGCGCGGCCAAGAACCACGCGGCGGTCACCGTTCTCTGCGATCCGGACGACTACGCCACCGTCCTGCGTGACATGGAGCAGCATGACGGCGCGACCACGCCGGAGTTGCGCTCCGCTCTGGCGGCCAAGGTGTTCGCCCTTGCCTCACGCTACGACGCCGCCATAGCCGCTTATCTGCAGGCTGACGGATCCCCGGATTTTTCCGTCCGCGAGCCGATGGTCTCCCGTCTCCGCTACGGCGAAAACCCGCATCAGCAGGCGGAGCTTTACGGTCGCTTCGCCGAGCATCTTGAGCAGTTGCACGGCAAGGAACTTTCCTACAACAACATCCTCGATATCACCGCGGCGGTCGACCTCATCGGCGAGTTTTCCGAGCCGACCGTGGCCATCCTCAAGCACACCAACCCTTGCGGGGTAGGCAGTGCCGAGACCCTCGCCGCCGCGTGGGAAAAAGCGTTCGCCACCGACCGTCAGGCGCCGTTCGGCGGGATCATCGTGTGCAACCGCACGCTCGACGAAGGACTGGCCCGCACCATCGCGGAAATTTTCAGCGAGGTCATCATCGCCCCGGAGTTCGACACAGCCGCGCTCGATGCCTTGCGCAAAAAGAAAAATCTGCGCCTGATGAAATTGCGTGGCCTCCCGTCGCCCGCGCCGCGCGATGTCCGCTCCGTGCTCGGCGGCCTGCTCGTGCAGGATCACGATCTCTCCTCGGAATCGGTTGCCGACAGCAAGGTCGTCACGCGTCGCGCCCCGACTGCGGGGGAGATGCGCGCCATGGAATTCGGCTGGAAGGTGGTCAAGCACGTGAAGTCGAACGCCATCGTCTTCGCCGGGCCCGACCGCACGCTGGGCATCGGTGCCGGGCAGATGTCGCGCGTGGACTCGGTCCGCATCGCCGTCTGGAAGGCCGGCGAGGCCGGGCTTTCGCTCGCCGGAAGCGTGGTGGCCAGCGATGCTTTTTTTCCGTTCCCCGACGGGCTGGTTTCCGCTGCCTCCGCCGGGGCTACCGCCGCCATCCAACCGGGAGGTTCCGTGCGCGATGATGAGGTCGTGGCCGCGGCTGATGAGCGGGGTCTGGCCATGGTCTTGACCGGAAAACGCCACTTCCGGCATTAAATTTCTCCGCATCCGGCGCAGGAATCGATTAGCTTGGCACCCGTGAGTTACCAAGTCTTCGCCCGTAAATACCGTCCGCAGCTTTTCGAGGAGGTTCTCGGGCAGGATGCCGTGGTGCGCACCCTTCGCAACGCGATCAAGAATGGGCGCTTGGCCCATGCCTACCTTTTTGTCGGTCCGCGCGGGGTGGGGAAGACTTCGACCGCGCGGATCTTCGCCAAGGCGCTCAACTGCGTGCAGGGGCCGACGGAAAAACCGTGCGGCCAATGCGATCCGTGCCGCGAGATCGCCGCGGGCAACAACCTTGATGTTCTCGAGATCGACGGCGCGAGCAACAACGGCGTCGAGCAGGTCCGCGAATTGCGCGAAAATGTGCGCTTCCTTCCCGCGCACGGCAAATTCCGCATCTACCTCATCGACGAGGTGCACATGCTGAGCACGCCGGCCTTCAACGCGCTGCTCAAGACGCTCGAGGAACCGCCCGCGCACGTGAAATTTCTTTTTGCCACGACCGAGGCGCACAAGCTGCCTGCCACCATCATCAGCCGCTGCCAGCGCTTCGATCTCCAGCCGATCCGTGACGAGGTAGCCGCGGCTCATCTGCTGGTCATCGCCAAGCAGGAAAAAGTCTCGCTCGACCCCGCCGCCGCGGAAGTCATCGCCCGCGCCGCCGAGGGCGGCATGCGCGATGCCGAGTCCATGCTCGACCAGGTCGTGTCCTTCTGCGGCGACAAGGTGAGCGAGGCCGATGTGCTCTCCATCTTCGGATTTACCTCGGCCGCCGAGGTGGCGGCCCTGGCCGGTCACATTCTTTCGGGCGACGCCGCGGCCGCCCTCGATCTGGTTGCCGAGCAGGCCGACCAGGGCAAGGATCTCGGCCGCTTGCTTTCCGATCTCGTTGCGCTCGGCCGTGACCTGCTGGTCAGCGAGGCCACCGGCCGGGAAACGCCCGGCCGCCGCGGCGAACTGATCGCCCCGCTGCGCGGACGCTACACCCCACGCAAACTCACCGAGTTGCTCGAGATTCTTTCGGCGGCCGAGGCGGGGCTGCGTTATTCGCCGGATAAAAAACTTCCGCTCGAGATCGCCGCACTCAAAGCCATCCAACTTCTGCACACGGCCGACCTCGATGAAGTGCTCGACGCGCTGACCCTCTTGCGCGACGGCAGCCCAGCCCGGCCCGCCGCCCGCGCGGTTGCCCCTAAAGTGGTCGTTCCCGCCGTCGCGAAACCTGCCGCTCCAGCGCCCGCGGCACCCGCGGCCAAAGCCTCCGCACCTGCAGCGCCCGCCCGCGCGCCAGCCGCGGTCTCGGAGCGCGACGCTTGGCGTCAAATCATGGCGGAAATTACCGAGCGGCATCCGCTTCGTAGTGCGTGGCTCGACGAGGCGCAGGAAATCGCGGAGTCCGACGGAGTTCTCCGTGTCATTTTTCCCGCCGACAAGTCGAAGCTGATCAACACGCCCCTCGTCGCGGAACTGACCCCGATGATCGAGGAGCTTTGGCGCAGGCTGACCGGGCGCCAAGCCATCTTCCGCCCCGAGGCGACTGGCGAGGTGGTCGCCGAGGCCCCGCCCTCAGCCGGGGCGGCGCCGACGGCCGATGACTTCGAAAATGATCCCGGCATCGAGGCCGCTCTGGAACTTTTCGGTGCGACGCTCGAACCCGAGGAGGCGAAACAATCATGAACATCCAAAAAATGATGAAAGAGGCGCAGAAAATGCAGGAGCGCCTCGCCAAAGCACAAAACGATCTCGCGCAGGAATCTTTCGAGGTTTCCGCCGGGGGCGGCAAGATCACCGTCACGGCCAATGGCGCGGGAGATATCACCGGCATCAAAATTTCCCCCGACGTGGTCGACCCTCAGGATGTGGAAATGCTGGAAGACCTCGTCCTCTCCGGCGTCCGCGAAGCCCAGGAAACCGCGCGACGTCGCCAGTCCGACACCATGGGCAAAGTCACCGGCGGACTCGGGGGATTGCCCGGCTTCGGCATTTGAAGAGCATCGTCAGTCGTGTGCATAGTCGCGCGTACATGGCTGGTGGTAGGAGAGGGCATCTTGACCCCGCTCTCGCATGCAATTCGCGTCCTGTGGTTTGATCGCACCACGATAAAGCGCTCAGCTTTGCTTGAGTGTGCGGGCCAAAACGGGTAAGTTCGCCTGTCGATCGATTGGAGCGCTCCGTAATTTGCCGGCATAGCTCAGTTGGTAGAGCACCTGATTTGTAATCAGGCGGTCGTCGGTTCGAGTCCGACTGCCGGCTTTTCTCATCGCTGGACGACGTGGCCATCGGCCTTGACCATGTTGATGCCGTATTTGCCGCTTACTGCGTGGACGGGCTCGAGGTCGGAGGCAACTGTAACACGGCCGATGCTCGAGACCTGGAACGCGCCGCGGCGGCTGTAGATTTTGACAGTGGCCGGCGTCTCGTCCTGCAGGACGGGAGAAAAATAGTAGCTGGTGCCGTGCTTCTCGAAATTTTTCTTGGTCGCGGCATCGCTGGGGCAAGTGAGGACTTCCTGGTTGATGCCGTAGGTTCCGAGTTTGTCGAGCGCGGTGCCGGGATTCTCCACCTCGGGCGGAAGCGAGGGCGGCACGGTCTCGATGGCCGGAAAGCGGTAGTCGTTATCCGCCGCATACTGCTGCACAGCCACGCCGATCTGCCGCAGGTTGTTCAGGCACTTGGTTGATCTGCCCCGCTCGATAGCGCTACCCACCATCGGGGTGCTCAGGCCGGCAAGGATAGCGATGATGGCGATCACCACCAGGAGTTCCACCAATGTGAATCCCGATGTTTTCACTGGGTTGCCCCGCTCTTTTTCGCTTCGATCTTTCGCTCCCAGTAGCGCCGTGAGCGTTCGATGCGCTGGGTCGGTGTCATCTTCGCATCGCGCGCCAACCGGCGATCCTCCATGCGCTCCGCCACCTCCGGACGGTTGAAAAATTCCCGCGCCTTGGCGCGGCGCTCCTCTTCGGGCAGTTCACGGACCGACTGCCAGAAGGTGCGCATCTCCGCCGCCTCCGCACGCGCCTTTTCCTGCTCTTCGGCTGGCAGCAATTTGATCTGGGCCTCCACGCGCTCGGCGATGCGTTCGGGATCCCGTCCGGGTTGTGCTCCGCCACGCCCATCGCCGCGCGGGGTGGATCCAATCCACGATCCACCGCGCCACCGGCTTTCTGGCTGGGCGGAGGCATCGCTGAGGTTTTCACCGCGCAGAAGGAAAACCTCGCGCGACACGCCGCCGACTTGGCGGAAAAGATCCGGGGCTGCCCGTTCCATGGGACCGGGTTTCGGCGACTTTGCGGTCGGCTTCCAATCCGTCGGCGCCGCCAGAAAAACTCCGGTCTTGTCCGAAGCTTCCGCGAGCAGTTCGTGCAGGCCGCCTCCGCCCGATGGTTTCCACTCGACGAGGCGGAGGTCCAGCGCTTGGCCCGATTGCGGCTGTACCATGCCAAAGCCGCCGTTCCCGTATGACGACCAACCGTCGGCTGGTTTGCTCGCGCGAAACGAAGCCAAGGCGGCATCAATGGCGTTCCGGGCGGGTGCCCCGAGGTAACCTGCGCGCCACGACGATTCGGTGCGCACGCTTACGATGTCGAGTGCCTCCGACGGCGGCACGCGATAGACGTCGAGTGTGACCGGGGTAGACGGATCAAGATTGGTGATGATTTCGATGCCACCCTGCCGGTTGATGGAAGCGAGGACTTTGCCCAGCGGGGCATCGGTCACATGGAGCGTCACCAGCCCCCAACCGCTGTAGATGTGCCATGCCAGCGCAACCGCAAGGACCGCGAGGGCGGCGAGGAGAGATCGTTTGCCCATAGGTTTGCCTTATTCAACCCCGAATCCGCTCGGAGGTTGCGGCCTCCGAACAGAAGCTTCCGCTTTGCCTTGCGGACGTCCCTCGGGGTGTTAGATTAGAGGGCTGCTATCTACAAATGACTGACAGAGAGACCAACGCCGTGCAGGAGGCCAAGCTGCACTTCCTTGATTACTGGCGGGTTATTCGTCTCCGGTTGCCCATCATCGTGCTGACGTTCCTGCTGGTGGTCATCACCGCGGGCGTCACCACCTATTTCCTGCCGCGCCAATACCAGTCGGATGTGATCATTGAGGTCGAGCAGAACGACCAGAAGATACGCATTTTCCGCGATGGGTATGAGGGGGGGATGGGCTTGGACCCGAGGTTTGCCACGACCCAGTTTCAGATCATCCAGCGCAAGGAGATGCTCTATCCGGTCATCGACTCGCTGAAGCTGGTCGAAAAGTGGGCCGAGGTTTACGGGATCCGCACAAGGGAGGAGGCCTACTACAAGCTTCGTACGATGATCGATGTGCGAGAGGTCCGCAACACCAACCTGCTCCAGATCAGCGTGGAGAGCACCGATCCGGTCGAGTCCTCGGACTTGGCGAACTCCATCGCCACCGAATACCAGCGCAAACGCATCGACGAGCAGCAGAAGATTCTCAGCCGCTCCTTGGCCACGCTTGAGGACGAGGTGGCCAAGCAGCGCAAGAA